>JAHECI010000138.1:0-2843 GCA_024641825.1 Desulfobacterales bacterium
GTGCCGATGGACTTCAGCTTCTGGGATTGTTGGAGCTGTGCTTCAAGCCTGGCTTTTTGTTGCTCCGTTTTTTTTGCTCGGTGATGTCCTGGAAAGAACCCCGCACTTGAACAACCTTTTCGTTTTCGAACTTTGGCTGCCCAATGGTGCGGACCCACTTGTGAACTCCCTTGGCAGTGACAAGTTCCAGTTCCAGGTCATAGGGTTTTCCAAGTTCAATCGTGTCTTTGACAGCCTTTTCAATTTTCGTGCGAGACTCTTCATGATAAAAAGTCATACCCAGTTCCATATTCGTCTCGTTGTCCGGGTCGAGATCGTGTATTCGGGCAACCTCCTCAGTCCATGTTCCCTTGCCGGTGGAGGGATCGAACTCCCATCCGCCGATCTTTGCAATGCTGCCCATTTCTCGCAGCAAAAGATCTTGATATTGCTGGGCCTGCTCAGCCTGCTTGCGTTCAGAGATATCGCGGGTGATACCCTGGAGGCTGGCAGGTTGGTCGTTATCATCATAAATCACCTTGCCGTGGATTTCGACCGGAATCGATTCGCCGTTCTTTTTGAGTAAAACAGCTTCAATAATGACGCCGGAGCCCTTCGCTCCTTTAGCCATTTCATCGGCGATCACTTGGGCCATTTTCGCAAAGTTCTCTTCATCACAGTGTTCCGGCAGCCGGCTGCCGATCCATTCCTCAGGCGAATGTCCTGTCATGTTGCGGATGGCCGGGTTGACATAGGTGAACACAAGATCCAGGTTCATGCTCCAAATTGCGTCGAGCGTGTTGTCGGCCAGTAACCTGTATTGTTCTTCGCTCTCCCGTAATTCCGCCGTTCGGATTGTCACCTGTTTGCGCAAAGACCATGACCATAGGAAAAATGCTGCCAGTAGCAGAAGCAGGGGGATGGCGGCCATAGCGGCATACCGGAGGATAGTGGCAAGCCTGAGAGGCGAATCTCCATAGAAGCCCAACCATTTCTCATAGATGCGCCGGTATTCGCCGGTTTCATCAAGCACCTTCAGCCCTTCGCCAAGCTGCGCCAGGAGAGCCTGTTGGTTTTGTGGAACGGCATAGCAGTATCCTGGGGAAAAAAGCGTATCCCGGCCAACACTCAAATTGTCCCAGCCGTATTTTTTTATCCAGTACAGGGCGATCCGTCGGGAGACCAGCGCACAATCGTGATGTCCCTCAGCCAATTCCCGGAGGGCGTCCTCCTGGGCATCGACGGCTGAAAGCTGATCTTTGAGTCCGTTTTCCACCGCGAAGTCATGCATGATGTCACCCTGCTGCACCACGATACGCCTCCCTTTCAACTCCTCCATGGTGGCCGGGGGCGTGCCCTCGCCTTTGCGCACAACGCCGACGTAATTGATTACCGCATATGGTGGTGTAAAGTCGAATGTCAAATCGCGTTCGGTGGAGTAAAACATGCCTTGGATAGCATCGATCTCGCCGCGGGCCAAATCCTGCCGAATTTCCGCCCAAGGGCCGAGTCGAATCTCTATGTCTAAACCGACCTCTTGGGCAATGGCCCGTGTGAGATCAACATTGTAACCCGCCGGGCGTCCATTCTCATCCAGATATTCGAAGGGCGGGTAGTTGTGATCTCCGCCGATTACGATGCGGCGATGAGACGGCAGTTCCAGGGCGGCGAACCATTTGGCGTGGAGGTGGCGGTAGGTCCCGTCCGCCATGACCAGGGCGAGGCCTTCGTTCAGCAGCGCCAGCGTCTCCCGGTCACCTTTCTTGACGGCAAAGCAGAAATCCTGACGGAATCCATCAATGGGTTTATTGACGATCCGCAGGGTGGTAAGCCCTGTTTGCTGAATGAGACGCAGTGCCACGAGCCGCTGTATGACGACAGCATCGTGAAGACCCTGAGAAAGCTCACTAAGAGCCTCCTCGAAGGTAGCCGTCGTGTGGATTTTAATCCCGCGATCCTTACGCCGCAGGAACTCCTCGGCGTTATCGTCTTTCATCACTGCGACCTGCCGCCCTCGCAGGTCGCCCAAGTCCCGGATATCGGTCGTGCCTGTTCGAACAACGATGGCGCCGTGAAGGGATATGTAGGGAAAGGTAAAATCAAAAATGGATTCCCTTTCCGGCGTGCGGCCAACTAAAGGCAGGGCTTGAACCTTACCATGCTCCAGCCAATTCCGGACCTGTTCCCATGGTCCGGTCCGGAATGTTACTTCGCGTTCCATGGCCTTTAAAGCGGCACGCAGCAGTTCGACCGAAAAACCGTTTGCCCGGCCATCTTTATCGACGATGCAAAAGGGCGGATAGTCGATCTCGGAACCGGAGCTGACGGGCGGTTTCTTTTTTGAAGTGTCTTCGCCTGCGCCGGCGGAAGTCCCAAAAACAAATATCGTAAGCAGAGCGAAGAACACAGCCAAGGGCAGGCTGTATCTTCTGAATCGGGATTTGCGGTAAATATTCATAGTTACTGTCCCCTCGATAGGATCGCGAAGCCACCTAATACTGCAAACTTCACACATGGTTTCTATGGGTAAGAGAATCAACAATACTTACATTTCCCGAAAGTATCTTTCACCAGGAATTCATTGACGTATATCTCTGGTATCCTGAAGAAAATCGATTCCAAAACACTCAACTTTCGGAGAATAAACCTTGAATTGAAAATCGACTATTGAAAATTGAAAATTTTCCCATCTTTTCACCCTTTCAATCCTCAATCCTTCCCTTTCCCCTTCAGCACTTCGTGCAAAACCTTGCCCAAGGATCTGGATTCAAATGGTTTGGGTATCATACCCTTAAAACCGTATTCCTGAAAATTTGCCAAAACCGGGTCGTCGGAGTAACCGCTGGATACGATGGCTTTCACTC
>JAHECI010000138.1:2908-7712 GCA_024641825.1 Desulfobacterales bacterium
AGCAATTTTTTAGCGGTGTCTTTTCCACCCATTCCGCCGGGAACGGTCAGGTCCAGGATGACGGCATCATAGGGCTTTTCAGATTCTTTGGCCGTTGTGTACATTCCAATCGCCTCAGCACCATCTTTTGCAAATTCCGACTCATAACCCAATATCGTAAGCATCTTTCCTACCATTTTCCTTAACGACGCTTCGTCATCCATCACCAGAATCCTTCCATGGCCGGTTATTAGCCGAACTTCTTCTTTTTCAGGGACGGCTTTGTCGGAAGCGGGGAGGAAGATGTGAAATGTCGTACCCACCCCCAACCGGGATTCCGCGGTGATGTGCCCGTCATGCTTTTTGATGATGGAATAGGTCGTGGCCAGTCCGAGACCGCTTCCCTCTTGTTTTGTTGTAAAATAAGGATCAAATATATTTAAAAGATAATTTTCGGCGATGCCCACCCCCTGATCCGTGATGGATATTTTGACGTATCTCCCCGGCTCGACCGGCAGGCCCTGTCCATCCTCTATTATTAGATTCGCTGCTGCGACCCGAATGATTCCTCCCTTGGGCATGGCCTGGTTTGCATTGATCACAATATTATGGATGACCTGGCTGATCTGCCCGACATCAACCTCTGCCGAAAAGAGGTCTTCTGCTATGGAAAACTCGCATCTGGATTTTGAACCTCGCAGTACAAACAAAGACGATTCTTTGAGGATATCTTTGATTGAGGCGGCCTCTTTTACCGGCGCTCCTCCTTTGGCAAAGGTCAGCAGCTGCCGGGTCAGCGTCTGGGCCCTTACGGAAGCCGTTTCCGCTTCGTTTAACAAGTCAAATATTTCATCATCAGGTGTTACGTAATTCTTGGCCAGGGAAACATTGCCGAGAATCGTTGTCAGGATATTGTTGAAATCATGCGCAATGCCGCCGGCAAGAATTCCAACGGACTCAAGTTTTTGGGACCTTAAAAGCTCAGCTTCCATTCTCTTGCGCTCGGTGATGTCGTGATGTATAGCGAAAAAACCAATGACATCATCATCTACACCCTTAACCTGAACACCATGCGATTCAGCCCAGAACAATGTGCCATCTTTGTTCCGGTACTGTATCTCAAATGGTTTGCGATCCTGCTCAGTCCCCACCCGGTAATGCGTGCGGCCAATCTCTTCGTAATCTTCCTTGGTTGGGTATAAAAACTCAGTAGTTCTGCCCTTTACTTCCTCGAATTCATAACCGAAAGTCGTTGAGAAGGCCGGATTAACCATGACGATGCGGCGTTGGGTATCAGTAAATACAGTCGCATCCGAAATTGAGTTGAAGATGGCCTTAAATTCTGCCTGACTTTTAGCCAAAGCCTCCTCGGACAGCTTGCGTTCGGTAATAACATCAAATACAGCCACGAAGTGTTCTTTTTCAGGGCGATACACTGAAATCGAAAACCACGTTGACAGCGATTCCAGATAAATTTCAAAGGTCTCCGGTATGCCGGTCAGCGCAACCCGGCCATAAATCTCAAACAATACCGGATCCTTCTCTTGTATGCCCGGAATGACTTTAGATGCCTTTTTCCCCACAACGTTTTTCAGGCCTGTCAGTGATTCGAAGGCACGGTTCACATCAAGGTAAATAAAGTCATGGGGTTTGTTCCGGTCAAACAGCATCCTGCAATAAGCATATCCATTCATCATCTTCTCGAATAACGACCGGTAGCGCTTCTCGCTTTCCTTTAGAGAAATTTCAGCCTTATGACGATTGTCTCTTAAGGTTTGTTTTTCGATTGCGGCAAGAATAGTTTGCGGCAATTTCAGGATATGTTTGGGCCGTTTGATGACATAATCGGATGCGCCTTGTTTGAGTGCTTTTACGGCGATTTCTTCAGAACCTGTTCCGGTGACGATGATGACCGGTATACGCGGATCATGGGCACGGACGATCTCAAGAACCTGAAGGCCCTCGAACCCGGCAATGTTAAAATCGCTTAAGACGACATCAAACTCACGATTTTTCAATAGCGCCTCAAATTCACCCTTGTCGGAGGCTTCCGTGACTTCGAACCCGCCGTGCTCCTTTTCCAGAGCATCCTTGACCAGTTCCCGGTCGAGTTCGTAATCATCGACATACAGTATTTTGATCTTATCTTTTGTCATGGCAACACCGTTTCATATTGAATAATTTTGGTATCACTTTCAGCCGTCGTAGCCGTCGGTCACTATGGCGAAATCGGCTCGCGCCATCAATAGTTCTGTTTTTCAGGTCCTCGTTTTTCATTTTTACTCACTATTCATTAAACATTATTCAGTTTCTTATTAGTCCAGCGGCGGCTCAATATTTAACATGAGCCAGTAGTCGGAGACTTGTTTGACGACTTTCAGGAAATCATCAAAAGAAACCGGTTTTACCAGATAACTGTTGGCACCGCTGTCGTAGCTCATGGCCCTATCGCCCTCGTCCCTTGAAGAGGTGAGAATGATGACCGGCAGACGTTTAAGTTTGTCGGCGCCTTTAATGCGTTTCAGGACTTCATGGCCGTCAATCCCCGGCATCTTGAGATCCAATAGAACAATATCCGGCAAGGGATATTGGTTGCGATCCGCATATTTTCCTTCGCCAAAGAGAAATTCAAGGGCTTCTTTTCCATTCCTGGCCACCTGAATTTTATTTTCGAGGCGCACTTCTTTAAACGCATCGATAATTAATTCAACGTCCATGGGATTATCTTCAACCAGAAGTATTGAGGCGGGTCTTATCATTCTCGTGTCCTCCCGGATTAGTACCTATTTGTTGAAATCAAATTCTGTTTGCACATGATTTATGCCATAGTCAGATTGAATATTTAAGGAATTCCATCAATTTATATAGAAAATGCAGAGCGAATCCCGGTTAAATAAAATCAAAAACGTTGATTTAACTGGGCAGGGGGATACCACAAATCGTCAATATTCAATCGTCAATATTCAATTTGGTTCCGGTTATGCCGGTTTGGGCTGTTGTTGCCATTAAAACTTTTATCTTAAAAACGCTTCCTTCACCTGGCTTCGATTCAACCCAGACCCGGCCATCCATGATCTGTACTGCTTTTTTCACGGCAGCCAGGCCGATGCCGGTTCCCGGATACTCTGCCTGACTATGAAGCCTCTGAAATATATTAAATATTTTTTCATGATATTCCTCTTCAATACCAATCCCGTTGTCGGCAACAGATACCACCACGTATGGATCTTCAACTTCAAACCCGACATCAACAAGTGGAGGCTCATTCGGTTGATGGTATTTTACGGCATTTTCCAGAAGGTTGATAAAAATATGGGTTGCCAGTGTTATATCAGCCTGAATAACGGGCATCTTTTCGGGAATGTTGATTCGAGCGTCTGTTTCTTTTATTGGGTCTGAAAGTGTTTCTATGGCTGCTTCAAAAACGTCATCGAGCGACACATTCCCGATTTCGATGGCCTTGCGCCCCAAACGGGAAAACTTTAGCAGGTCATCGATCAAATCCCCCATTTGCCTGCTTGCCTTGACGATATTATCGAAATAGTGTCTGCCTTCCTCATTTAGAGAATTTTTGTGCCTGCGATCGATGATCTCGGCGAAACCGCTGATGGAACGCAAGGGAGCGCGCAGATCGTGGGATACCGAGTATACAAAATCTTCAAGCTCTTTGTTAACCTCCTCCAGCTGGACAGTGCGCTGGTGAACCCGCAATTCAAGATTCCGGTTCAGTTCGCGGATTTCTTCTTCGGCTTCTTTGCGTTCACGAATTTCCTTTTCAAGTTGTATATTAACGAAACTAATTTTAGAAATATATGTAGTAAACTTAACTAAAAAACGCATTAGATGATTAACGGTTTCCCGGTTGTACTTCGGTATGCGTCGTAATGCATCCATATAGGAATCTTTGTCAAATCCACATGCCTCTGCCTGTTTGATAAAAAATTTTTCATCTATTTGCTCGTCATCATAAAAAAATTGCCCGGTATAAATATTTCCCAAGTGTTGGGTTCCAACATACAGTGGCGTAACAACATCCCACAACCCGTTTTTACATTTATAATCGACATATTCTCCAGGTTTAAGATCCTTTGCTAAAAAGAGATCACTTTCAGTGCAGTTGTGTGCTGTTTTGGGATGGATTCTATGAAATTTAGTACATATATCCTGCCATCCGGTAGCTTCGATCACTCTCCCTTTCAGATCAAGAATGGCGGTTGTCATATGAGTTAGATAACAAAAATCGTCCATGATCGACTGGATTTCTTCGGCATTGATGATAGCGTCGAGGTCAACCTCTTGAATATGAATTTCCGGATTCGTTTTTGATTCAATTGTATGGAGCGGCCATTCCTCACCACGGGTTATGACCTCCTTCATCATCGTACTTTCGAGCTTTTCTTGCTCCAACTCTTTGATTCTTTGCTCTAATTCTTCATAGGTTGATTTTTCAGCCATTAGAAAAATCTCCAGTTTACGAAAAGAAAAGTGTCCAAAGCATCTCGCAATTCAAGTATTTGTGCATTTTCCATATGCTTCTTAGAAGGCCCCTTATGAAACTTTTGTGTGAAATCGCTGAGACGTTTATAAGTTGGCCTTTTGGAGGATTTTCGACAGGCACAGCCATTATAACCGTTTTGAGCTTCTACTGTTTTTCTCTGTCCAATACTTCTCTAATAATTTTTGCCAAATCCCACATGATGATCGGCTTTAAGACAAAAGCGCGAATGCCCATATCCATGGCTTTTTTTTCCTCCATTTGTGTACCGAATCCGGTACACAGGATCACGGGGATATCCGCCCGAATCTTCATAATTTCCTGTGCCAG
>JAHECI010000139.1 GCA_024641825.1 Desulfobacterales bacterium
TCCCATGAGGACATAAAATCGATCATACTGTGTGATCAAAATGCCGGCCGGTCCGGATTGGGGCAATCTGAAACACCCGTGGATCTGTCATGGCTGGACCTTGCCCAATTGCTTGGCAGCACAGCCGTTACGCCCCTTATCAACGATGGCGTGGTCGGACCGGTTTTCTGGTACAAAGAGTGGGACTGTAACCTTAACGATTATCTTTCCGCCCACGTGAGGATCCTGGACCGATTTATTCCGGAATTCGAAGGGGATTTTTACCCCCGCACCCTGAAGAAGCATCAGGGGCTGGTAAAAAGTATTCGCTATGCTTTCGAGCTGTTAAAGCCGGAAGGGCTAATACGGTTGCGGCAGTGGGTGGAAGGGGATGAATTCGACTACCGGGCCCTTTTAGACTTTGCCATGGATAAAAAAGCTGGAAAAACGCCCTCGGAAAGACTCTATATCAAGCGCCTTAAACAGACCAGAGACGTGGCGGTTCTCTTGCTTGTGGATCTTTCTCGCTCCACATCCCATGGGATTTACAACGCCAAAGCAACGGTTCTCGACGTTGAAAAAGAAGCGATTGTGCTTTTTTGTGAAGCTCTTGAGGTTGTGGGGGATGCATTTGCCATTGCAGGCTTCTCGAGTACCGGTCGCCTGGGGGTTGATTACCTGCGGATTAAGGACTTTGATGAAACTATGAATGACAGGGTCAAATCCCGCATAAATGCCATGGCACCCCAGCGAAATACCCGAATGGGAGCCGCCATCCGCCACGCGTATGGTCAACTCGAAAAGACCGATTCAAAAGTTCGCTTGCTGATTATTCTGGGGGACGGGTTTCCAAACGATGTTGACTACAAACATCATTATGCCATTGAAGATACACGGAAAGCCATATTCGAAGGCCGCTCGAAAAATATATTTACCCATGCCATCACCGTCCATTTTGCCGGCGACCCCAAGCTGGATGATCTTTACGGAAACGTTCATCACAATGTTATATCGGATGTTCGCGAGCTTCCCGACAAACTTTTACGTATTTATGGCAGTTTGACACGGCATTGACTTTTGGGGCCGTCGGGGAGTTTTTTTATCCCCTTTGAAGGATCGTCGAGATGGGAAATATTTTAATAAAACAGATGGATCGGCATTAGGATATGTGTTTTTTTCCGGATAGTTGCTTTATTGACAACGCCCCTATCAAGCATTACAGTGGAAAATCATTCTCAATAAGGTTAAAAAATTGCGGGCACATGGTTTCGCCGGGGAATTTATATGAAACGCATCCATATTCGTGAAAAGGAACAGTTCAAAAAACTTTTTAAACAAGAAGACATCGATGATTTTGAAGATCGATTCAAGATCCTGGAAGTTTTTCTCCAAAACGAGCATCACTTAACGGTGGGAGAACTGACCCAACTGCTCAATGAGAGCGGATATCAATTTTCGTCGGATTTTGTCAGAGATACCCTGAAATTTATGTGCCGGTTCGGTTTTGCCCATAGAAACAGGTTTGACAATGGAGAAGTTCGCTATGAACATCGGCATTTGGGCCAGCATCATGATCATATGATCTGTACAAAATGTCGAAATATTTATGAGTTCGAAGACGAACAGCTCGAAAATCTTCAGGTTCAGATTGCCGCAACCCATAATTTCCACATGCTTCAGCACAAAATGGATATCTACGGTATCTGTTCCGATTGTCTTAAAGATCACATACAACCCATGCCCCTTGTCAACGCCAAGCAGGGGGAGCGGTTTGAAATCAAGGATTTTACCGGAGGTGCCACGGCACGGATACGTTTATTGTCCATGGGGTTAAGAATCGGAGACAAAATAGATGTCATCAACAACCTCGATAAAGGACAATTGGTCGTTGCTGTAGCCCATCAACGGTACGTCCTTGGCCGGGGTCTGGCCAAAAAGATTCTGGTCGAACCCGTTAGAAGCTAACCTTGGAGAAGTGTTCATGTTATTGAGCGAAATGAAAGCAAAACAGACCGCAAGAGTCGTCCGGGTGGGCGGGAACGGCGCCCTCCGCAGAAGGATACTTGAAATGGGCATCTTGAAAGGCTCAGAGATCTATGTTGAAAAATATGCACCGCTGAAGGATCCTGTTGAATTGATTGTAAAAGGATACCATGTATCACTTCGGGTCGGGGAAGCGGCACAGATCACCGTTGAACTTGTAAAGTAGAAAAACCATAATGTATCAAAAACACCTTTCCATCGCCCTTGCAGGCAACCCCAATTCAGGCAAAACCACCATATTCAACAACATGACCGGTACCCGGCAGAAAGTGGGAAACTGGCCAGGTGTCACGGTTGAAAAAAAAGAAGGCCATATAAAAAAATCGGGATATGATTTAAAAATTATCGATCTTCCAGGGACATACAGCCTAACTCCCTTTTCCATAGAAGAGATCGTCGCCCGGAATTTTGTCCTGGAAGAACGTCCGGACGTTGTTATCGACATCATCGACGCATCCAACCTGGAACGGAGTCTTTATCTGGCAACACAGCTAAGAGAGATTGACTGCAAAGTCTTGTTCGCCCTGAACATGGCGGATGTTGCCCAAACCCGGGGAATTAAAATCGATGCGGAAAAACTCTCTGAACTTCTTGATGTTCCGGTGGTTTTTACCATCGGCAACAAAAACAAAGGGATCGATACGCTCCTGGAAAAGGCCATCGAACTGGCGGAGTCCAATTATGTGATCCCCATAAAGCGTAAAGTAAAATACAGCAAGGACATCGAAGACTCCATTTCCAAGCTGGAACATTTCATTGAAAGTCTCGCAAAAGGGGCCATTCCTTACAACCCCCGATGGACTGCCATAAAGCTTTTAGAAGATGACAAAATCGTAAAAGAGCGCATCCAAGAGAAAACCGGAAAAAACAGTCGAAAGATTCTTGAGGAAGCAACGGCGCATCGGGATTTCCTCGTGGACCGATTCGATGACGAACCTGAAATCGTAATGACCGATGAGCGCTATGGATTTATCGCCGGCATCATCCGGGAGGTCCTCACCACATCTACCCGGCAGCGTGTGGATATCTCCCGAAACGTGGATCTCGTATTGACCAACCGGTTTGTCGGATTCCCCATTTTTATTTTCTTTATCTGGGCCATGTTCCAACTCACGTTTTCATTGGGAGTCTATCCAATGGAGTGGATCGACAGCGGAATTAAGCTCTTTTCAACCTCTCTGGCCCAGGTGCTTCCGGATAATATTTTTAAGGATTTTCTCATCAACGGCGTCATTGCGGGTGTGGGAAGTGTTGTTGTTTTCCTGCCCAATATTTTGATTCTTTTCTTCTGTATCTCACTATTTGAAGACACCGGCTACATGTCAAGGGCGGCATTTCTCATGGACAAAATCATGCATCTGATCGGGCTTCATGGCAAATCGTTCATCCCCATGCTCATGGGGTTCGGATGCAACGTTCCGGCCATCATGGCAAGCCGGACCTTGGAAAGTGAAAAAGATCGAATCCTTACGATTCTCATTACCCCCTTTATGTCCTGCTCGGCCAGACTGCCGGTATACATTATTCTGGCGGGTGCTTTCTTTGGGGTCCGGGCCGGATCCGTAATTTTCGGCATCTATATATTGGGGATCATACTTTCAATTATCACCGGCCGTATTTTTCGATCAACCCTCTTGAAAGGTGTTGACGCACCCTTTGTCATGGAACTTCCGCCATACCGAATACCGATGATAAAAAGCCTTTTGATTCACATGTGGGATCGGAGCAAACTCTTTTTAAAAAAGATGGGGGGTATCATCCTTGTGGGCT
This sequence comes from Desulfobacterales bacterium, assembly GCA_024641825.1. Classification (GTDB taxonomy): domain Bacteria; phylum Desulfobacterota; class Desulfobacteria; order Desulfobacterales; family UBA11574; genus JAAXQD01. The sequence goes on from JAHECI010000139.1 coordinate 3,793, forward strand.
CGGTGGTGGTATGGGCACTTTCCGCATTTCCGAGGAACATACCGTATTCTATAAATTATGCATTAGAAATGGAACGGGTCAAAACATCTTTTCAAACCCAAATTGCAACGGCCCATGAACCGGAAAAGGCCGTATTAACACAGCAACGGGATCTTGCTGTGGCAAAACTTGCAAGGGCCATGAAGGCTGAACATGCTGAAAAATCTTTTATGGGTCGTATCGGTAAAGTTGTGGCGCCGATTTTTGAACCCCTCGGCATCGACTGGCGGGGAAGCGTGGCCCTTCTCACGGGCTTTGTGGCAAAAGAAATCGTTGTCAGTACCATGGGAATACTTTATGCTGCTGACGGAAATGAGGATTCGGAAGCCCTTAAAAATGCACTCTTATCCTCCGATATGACGCCGTTAGGAGCCTTGGCGATGATGGTTTTTGTCCTATTGTACATGCCGTGTCTCGCAACATTGGCCGCCATCAAACGTGAAACCGCATCCTGGAAGTGGATGACTTTCAGTATTTCATACAGTACCATCCTTGCATGGACCGCCGCCTTTATCGTCTATCAGGGCGGGAAAATAATATGGGCATAAATCCATTGAACCGTTCTTAACCCGAAAGAAGCGATCCGGGTAACACAGGAGGCATGTAATATGCCGAATTTTGAGCCCGCCTTCATTAAAACCTTCGACAAAGGGATTCTGCCCGGAAAGATTGAAGCGGCCTATGAGATTTTAAAATCTTGCACCCTCTGTCCCAGAAGATGTCAGGTGGATCGGCTGGCCGGGGAAACCGGTATATGCAAAACCGGCCCAAAAGCCTATGTCTCCAGTTTCAACCCTCACTTTGGGGAAGAGGATCCCTTGGTGGGACGCCGGGGTTCCGGTACGATTTTTTTTACCCACTGCAACCTGTTGTGCAACTTCTGCCAGAATTATGATATCAGTCATCTGGGTCACGGTGAAGCCGTATCCAGCGATCAGCTTGCAGGTATCATGCTTCATTTGCAAAATGACGGCTGTCACAACATCAATTTCGTTACCCCGTCCCATGTGGTACCCCAGATCCTCTCCGCTTTGGAAATCGCCATAGGAAAGGGTCTTTCAGTGCCCTTGGTTTACAACACCGGAGGGTATGATTCTGTTGAAACGTTGAAACTGCTCGAGGGGGTCTTCGATATCTATATGCCGGATTTCAAATTTTGGGATCCGGAGGTGGCTCAAGCCACCTGCAACGCCGAAGATTACCCGGAGGTGGCTCAAAAAGCCCTGATCGAGATGCACCGGCAGGTGGGCGACCTTATCGTCGATGATGCCGGCATCGCCCGGCGCGGGATCTTGCTCAGACACCTGGTCCTGCCCCGTGGACTTGCAGGCACCCGAGAAATAATGAAATTTATTGCACACAAAATTTCATTGAACACCTACGTCAACATCATGCCCCAGTACAGACCCTGCGGCCGGGCCGGTGAGGTAGCGGAACTGTCTGTTCATCTGTCACAAAATGATTATAAAAAAGCTTTACAGGCAGCCAAAGAAGAGGGTATTGAAAGGCTTGACAACCGAGAGCGTCGATTTATTGTGTGGTAATCGGTTTCAGAATCCAATGAAAAATTATACATGGACAACATTTTTTTTCCTATTGCTTTTTACCGGGGTGGCTTCGGCGGAACGTTTGGCGGTCGCCGTGTCGGTGGCCAACATCCGTTCGGGTCCCGGGGAAAATCATGAGATCTTGTGGGAAGTGGAAAAATACCATCCCATCGATGTGTTTCAAACGTCGGGACAATGGTATCATTTTCGTGATTTTGAAGACGACAAAGGGTGGATCCACAATTCGCTTGTGGGGAAAATTCCGTCGGTGATTACCCAAAAAGAAGATTGCAACATTCGATCGGGCCCCGGGGAAAGTTTTGAAATTTTGTTCACCGTTGAAAAAGGGGTTCCGTTTAAGGTAATCGATCGAAAAAACAGCTGGATTCGCATTGAGCACGCCGACGGGGACACGGGGTGGATCTATCAATCTCTGGTATGGTAAACAGACCGGTTATCCGGGCTGTTTTAGGGTGAATGATCACCCTGAAGGGAATCGGCTTTTCAGAAAGCAAGATACGCAAAAAAATGATGACAAATCAAAAGGATACGCAAAAAAAATTAATTGTGGGTATCGGTTCGGCCCTCATCGATATTCTTGCCCACGAAGACGACGAATTTTTAGTGAAAACCCTTGCCGTTAAAGGTGGAATGAAATATGTGGACAGGGAGTTCATTGAATTGGCCGTGTCCCAAACCTCTAAAAAACCGACCATTGTGCCCGGTGGGTCGGCGTGCAACACGGTGATCGGCATCGGCAGGCTCGGAGGATCGGCTCGTTTTGTCGGCAAGAGCGGCAATGGCGAAATGGCCCGCCTGTTTGAAACAGATCTGAAAAACAGCAACGTCGACCCTGCCCTTTTTAAATCACCGTCTCCCACCGGCAGGGTGCTGTCCATTATCACACCCGATGCACAGCGGTCCATGTTAACCTTTCTCGGCGCCGCCTCAGAAACGCAACCTGAAGAAATTACTGAGAATTGTTTTGAAAACGCTGCGATTGTTCATATTGAAGGGTACCTTCTTTTTAACGAAGATCTGATCATGGCAGCCCTAAAGGGTGCCAAAGCCGCCGGCGCAATGGTCTCTTTGGATCTTGCCAGCTTTACGGTTGTTGAGGCGTCTAAAACATTTCTGAAAAAAATTGTAAAAGATTTTGTTGATATTTTGATTGCCAATGAAGATGAAGCCAAAACATTTACCGGCCACGGGGACGAAACAAAAGCGATGAGATCCCTATCTGACAGCGCACAGATTGCGGCCCTAAAGGTTGGGGAACGCGGCAGCTTTATTTCCCATAACGGAAAAATTATCAACATTGACGCCATGGGAAGCGGTGCTGCTGTAGATACCACCGGAGCCGGTGATCTCTGGGCATCTGGTTTTCTCTTTGGGCTGGTTAACAGTTATGGCCTCGAAAAATGCGGTAAACTTGGATCTGCTTGTGGTTACGAAGTGTGCCAGGTCGTGGGAGCGAACATCCCCGAAGAAGGCTGGCAGAGAATTAAAAAATTGCTGGAGGAATAATGGCCAAAAAAAGGATATCCCGATCTCGAAAAAGAGACCTCGCCGCCCCGGACGAATTCATAACATTCTGGACAAAATCCATCGATTTTGCTGAAAAAAACAAACTAGCGGTTTCATGTGCCCTGGGACTTGTCATGGTTTGTATTGTTGCTGTAACGGGGTTTTTATATTTTTTAAAAAAATCCGAAGACACGGCATCTGCCCTGCTTCAACAAAACATTGCCCAATACCAGTTGCTGCTTGAAAATACCGGACCGGAGAAGGCTTATCTGGCCGTTGGAAAGGATTTTCAGTCGATGATTGAAAAATACCCGGGTAGGACGGGTGGAAAACATGCAAGACTCATATATGCCAATATTTGTTACACCGCCAAAGATTATGACAATGCCATAGAACTTTACAAGACATCCCTTGAAAACTTCAATGGGGAACCGTTTATTAAAAACCTCATTATTAACAGCCTGGGATATTCCTACACCGTGAAAAAAGATTACAAAACCGCAGCCAAATATTTTGAAATGATTATGTCAACGCCGGATTACAGCATTAAAGATGAAGCCCTTTTCAATTTAGGAGAGATTTATGATGCCATGGGGGATACTGTAAAAAGCATCGATGCGTTTAAGGGAATTTTATCCGACCATGCCGGATCGATATATATTGAAATTGCAAAAGAAAAGGTGGCCGGTCAGATGCAGGGTTAAAATCCCCCCTAAAAAAAATGGTCAACCGGTTTTAAGCCGATTGACCATTATAAGGAAAACTGATGAAGAAATTATTAGGTTGCAAATAGA
>JAHECI010000007.1:0-18046 GCA_024641825.1 Desulfobacterales bacterium
TTATCAAAATCGATAATGACGTCGAAAGGGGTGGTCCCGCCCAGGTTCTGGTCGATGACTTTCATCCCCTGATATATCTCAGTGGTATGTTTAAAGTAATCGATAAAGCTGTTTTCAACCGTCAGCCGGGTTATCCCAACCGCGCTGAGTATAAAGGCGATGCCACAGGTGACCATGATCATTAAACCGTGCGCCTCGGTGAATCCGGCTAAAAACGGCGATAATGAAAACCGTGGATTTTTTCTGACCAAGGGTGTCTCTCTTTCCATCAGCATCAAAACGGAAGGAAACAGAAGGAAGGTCATTACCAGAGAAAGAGAAATACCGGCGCTCATCATCCATCCAAATGTTATCACCGGCAGAATATCGCCAAGGAGCAGTGAACCGAACCCGGCAATGGTCGTCAGCGCTGCATACAGACAGGGCTTTCCCATGAAACGGACGGTATCGAGGACAAGTTCCCCCTGCCCGGCCTCGGGGTTTTTGGAACTAAGTTCGCGGTATCGGACAATCAAATGGATGGTTATGGCCATGGTAATGATAATCTGTAGGGATATGAAATTAGACGATATCACCGTGACTTCCCAGCCGAACAATCCCAGCAGTCCCATCATGGAGATTGCCGAAAACGCACAGCAGAGTACCGGCAAAAAGATCCAGCGTATCTTTCTAAAAATTATACCCAACGTGAGAATCAGAAAAAACAATACGCCAAGGCCGAAAACTTTCAAATCGTTTTTGATAAAGCTGACCAAATCGTCTGCAATCATGCTGACACCGCCAAGAAAGAGTTCGGCGTCCTGGCGAAAGCTGTCCATAATCCCACGGATTGCAGCAATATCTTGATGCCGGGTCTTCTTCATCTCGTCCCGGCACTTTTCAAATTGTTCCATGACCGCCTTAAATTCAGCCGCCGCTTCCCCGGAGAGCGTTCCTGCAGCCTTTTTTTCCTGAAAATTGTTGCGGCGGGCCAATAGGTCCTGATAGACCTCATTGACAGGGAAATAGATAAGCAGAGATGTTATTTTAAAGTCCGGGCTTACCAGAAGGTTTTGATATAGCGGATTGTTTTTAAACTCTATTTTTGCCAGCGTTTTGTCAACGGTGGGAGATTCAAGGGTCTGAATATTGTCCACCAGTTCTTTGATCGGAACCGGCGGGCTTTCAAGGAGCGGAACGTCCAGTATTGAAACCACCGACGACACGCGTTTCAAACGCCGCAACGCATCCCTTAAGCGCGCCAGATTTGCCAACGCCGTGTCCGAAAACAGGTCCCCTTTGGGGGCGTAAGTCATTATCAAATAATCTTCCAGTCCATACCGGGAATCGATAAGTCTCGAGTATCGAAGAGCTTTGTCGTTCTGCAAGACCAGGGTTTCCGCTGATGCATCGAGCTTAAAGTCCTTTGCGTGATAACCGAGAAAAGAAACCACCGCCAAAATGAAGACAATAACTCGTTTCGGCCGCCCGATGACGACCTTTTGGAAAAACTGTGTTGGCAGAGTAGAATAGTGTGTCATGTCCATTGCTGAAACAGAAGGGTTCGAGTCGAGTGGTGCTAAAAGATTATTATTTAATTTCAGTGGTTTCCAGTTTCAGCAGGAGATCGTCAAAGGTTCCTTTGTCGAGGATCTGGTCAAACTGAGACCGGTAGGTCACGATAATACTGATGCCCTCTATCTCCATGTCATAGATCTTCCAGCTTTGCGTTGATTTATAAAGCTTATATGTCATGGATATTTTTTTGTCTTTGGAAATCACTTCCGTCGGTATCACAACCTTTCTCCCGTCTTGAACCGGCGTTTTATACACCACGGCTTCATCGGTATAAAGAGAAAGTTTTTCAAGATACGACGCCTCCATTCGTTTAATAAAAAGATCGGTAAATTTTTCCTTTTGTTCTTCTGAAAGGCCGGGCCAGTATTTTCTTCCCAAAGAGAGCTTCGCCATGATGGAAAAATCGAATATCGGTGTGACGATTTCGATAATTTGTCTGTCTTTTTCCTGCTTGTCCATGTTTTTTTTCTGCAAAACGGCAATGGCCGCATCCAGTTTACTTGCCAATATTTCTTTTGCACTGTTCTTGTCATCCGTTAAACCGGCTTGGGCCGACAGCAACAGAATAAGAACCGCGTAGAGCAGACGCTTCATAACAGAATCCTTTTACCAAGCTATATTTTGCCCATGCCTAACCGAAATTATTTTTTTATGCAACCATTTTATAACAGCGCGATGCAGATTCAGCCATGAACCCACCGGGGTCTCGATTGGTGGTTCTGCCAATATACACAGGTCGCGTTTAAATCGATAAACATCACAGGTAATATATTATTTTACCCTGTGAAAGATGATGAATTCGTAAAAGATCGTTTTTTGAAAATTTTACGAAACATTAAAAAATAGATCAAGAGATTGCTTTTGAAATTTATTAAAAACGAATTATGATGAACTCGTAAAAAGTCTGATTTTGCTCGAGGTCGCTCACAAAAGACTTTTTACGAAACCGTCAATTATGGTTGTGGTTAAATTTTTTCTTGGTTATGTTGAATATTGGGAAATGGGCAGAATAGGGCATTATTTTCTTACGAGCGGAACATTTCAGAAAGATCATTGTCTAAATAGAATGAACAAAAACATCGACAAACCGGCCGGTCTATCCGGCCAAGACACAGAACTTATCAGGGCAGTTCAGGCCGGCGATGTTGCTGCATTTGACCAACTGGTCCTCAAACACAAAGATAGATTGTTTAACATGGTCTTCTGGGTTTTAGGAGATTACCAGGAAGCCGACGATTGTGCCCAGGAAATCTTCATAAAAATTTTCAAGGCCATAAAAAAGTTCAGGTTCGAATCGGCATTTTCCACCTGGCTCTACCGGATTGCCATGAACACCTGTAAAAACAGGGTAAAATCATCCGCTTACCGATGGAAAAAAAAGACCGTTTCCATAGAGCGCCCGGAAAGCTCAAAAAACGGTAACCCTTTCCATGAAATCAAAAACGGCTCGCCATCTCCGGCAAAAAAACTTGAAAAAAAAGAGCGGTTGATGCTGATTCAAAATGCCATAAATTCACTGCCCGAGGCGCAAAACCGGATGGTTGTCCTCCGTGACATCCAGGGGCTGTCTTATCAGGAGATTTCAGATGTCACCGGGCTGAGTCTCGGTACCGTCAAATCAAGACTTGCAAGGGCAAGGCTCGAGTTAAGGAATCGACTAAAAGGAAGGGTATAAAATGGAGTGTGCCTTAATTCAGGAACGTTTGTCCGAATACATCGATGGCACTTTAGATGCAGACGACCGTGCCGCGGTTGAAAACCACATTTCCACCTGCAAAACCTGTAAAGAAGATCTCGCGTCATTGACCGAGATGGTCGAAGAATTGCATGCCATGGATCCGGTGGAAGCGCCGGCAGATTTTCTTGAAAAAATCCATGAACGTATGGAATCTCGATTTAGTTTAGACCGGATAATTCGAAAATTGTTTATTCCATTCCGCATCAAGATCCCGGTGGAGCTTGCCGCGGTAGCGACCATCACCCTTCTCGTTTTTTTTGTTTTTAATATTCAACAGAAAGAAGTCCCGTCCGTACAGATCCTTTCAGATTCCATATCTGAAAAAATGACCGAAACGCCGGAAGAAGATCGTATGAAGCCGGCATTTGAAAAGGAAGCCAAAAATGTGGCGCCGATCCTTGAAGCCGTCCCGGCAACACCATCAAACAAAGAACAAATTCGCTTAACCCGGAAATCCAAGGCAACAACCCCCGTTCAACCTTCAATCCAAAGGGAATCCACCCCCCCCACATCTGTTCTTGGAAAGGCCCAAAAGGCGCCGCCGGTTACAAAAGACCACACCATCCAACTTGCTCTGGTAATCAAAAAAGGCCCCACCGGAGAGGGTTATGGAACGGGGACTGCCATGGAAGCGGCTCGACGCCTAAAAAAAGACGAGAACGTCCCCGGAACCGAGAGTTCCGACAGTGATTTCTTTGAAAAAAACGTCACGACCCAGCAGAGCGAGCCGGTTGCAGACCTGCTTCCCAGTCTGAAAAATATCATCCGCCGCGCCCAAGGAAAGGTCTCCTTCGTGGAAATTGATGGGCAGAACGATCGATTAACGTCGATTGACGCGGAAATCCCCGCCCAAAGCTATCCATCATTTTGTAGAGAATTGGCCCGGTTGGCAACATTCCAGGCCCCTCCCCGCCTCCTTTCTGAAAAAGATCCGGATACCCTTCAGGTTCGTATCCGTTTCATCTATCAGGAATGAAGCTCCCCGCAGCCCAGTTGGCGGGATTTCCGTTTCACTCCAACAAGCTGCGGGGTATCAAAGCGAAATTGCGCCGTAGCCCAACCCGCCTCCGCTCTGGCGAGCTTCGGCGCGGTATAACGCGTGCTAAAAGCCCTTCAAACAGCCCATCGGTTCCAAGAGAAACACCCCGTGGCTTCGCCGTACAGAAATCAAATGCGTTCACCCTGTGGGCGCGCATAAAACATCTTGATTTTTTCCCCCAAGATGATATGAATAAATGCTTGGGAATCAATTTCCCTGGAAGACCTGCCATAAGATTTTTTTTATTTAACTTTTAAAATCAAAACACATGGATTGTTGGGTGCCCGTAAGAGCCAAACAGCTGTTTTTTCGCTGTATAGCGTTCTTGGTGCCTTTGAACAATTTTAACTTTTTTCGTTGTGACAAGAGGTTCTCACTGGGAACTAACCCATAACAGTTAAAGGGAGGAGCTTTTCATGAAATTTCTAAGAATTTTTACCGTATTCATCCTGCTAACCCTTGGCGTCGGTTTTATCGGATGTGGGGGTGGCGGTGCCGACATCAAAGCCACGAACACAACGGTCGGTCAAGAATTAATGGATCTCGAAAAAGCATACAAAGACGGCATCATTACCGAAAAAGAATATAATAATACCAAAGAGAAAATTTTAAAAAGGAAGTATTAGACGACAATGAACCCCGTTTGAACCGGTAACGGCAAGATCGGCGTTTAAAACTTCGCTGAATGTCTGGAATTTTTTAAAATTTGCATATCTTGTGCTAATACATGAAGACAGGGGCGTTTGGCCCCTGTTTTTTTTATATCCCTGCACCCGTTGCACGAATTCGTGAATACCATGACAATGGGTCGATTCCGAATTGCAATCACCATGATAACTAATTTATTTTTAATCTTATTTTTAAAAAGAGTCCGATTTAACCATTGAACCATAAAACTTTAAAGAAAGGCGGGCTAAAATGTCTGTAATCACGATTTCCAGAGGATCCTATAGTAAAGGCAAAAAGATCGCGGAGAAGGTCGCGGAAAAGTTGGGATATGAATGCATTTCAAGAGACATTCTCATCGATGCTTCAGAATATTTTAATGTTCCCGAGATTAAGCTTATTCGGGCACTTCATGATGCCCCCTCAATTCTGAATCGTTTCCATTACGGGAAAGAAAAATACATTAGTTATATATGTGAGGCCCTCTTAAACCATGTAAAAAAGGATAATGTCGTCTATCATGGGTTGGCCGGCCATTTTTTCCTTCAAGGCGTGCCCCATGTTCTCAAAGTCCGAATTATTGCCGATTTGGACTATCGAATAAAAGAGGAAATGAAACGGGAAAATATTTCTGAAAAGGAAGCCCGTTATATCTTAAAAAAAGACGATGACGAACGGCGAAAATGGGGCATGTATCTTTATGGTAAAGATACCGCGGATTCGAGCCTCTACGATATCGTTCTGCATATTGATAATATGAAGGCAGACGATGCGGTAGAGATATTGATTGATGCACTAAAACGACCTTGTTTCCAGACCACGCCTGAATCAAAAATGATTCTCAACGATCTGTATGCAGCTGCATCGGCAAAAGCCAAGATAATCGATGAATTTCCTCTAGCGGATGTCAGCAGTAAAAATGGAACCGTCTATATCAGTGTCAAAGCATCCATGTCCCAGAAAAACGTTACCTCCAATAAATTAGATGAGTTGCTTAAAGATTTTAACGACGCAAAAGAAGTTAATATAGAGGTTCTTCCCTTCGTAACCGACGATTAAGCCTAAACTTCATCCATAAAAGCGGCATGGGGGTGGCATTCGGGTCATCGCCATGCCGGTTTGCATCAATTCTTCACCGACTCTTCCCCAAACAACAATCCCTTTGAGGGCCCATTGAAAAGTGATATAGGCAACAGCCCGTTCAACCGTGTTACCCTATCATAGAATTGGGGCATACGGCCTTGGCTGGATCGATATGGCCCGAAAAAAATACCCTTTTACCCCAAAACTCTCATAATACTTTAATCTTACAATAACCTTGAAGGCTTCGTAAAAAGTCTTTTGTAAGCGACATCGAGCAATTTTGGAGAAAGGTTCATGATGCATCTGGCGTTAAAAATTGCAAGCTGTTTGAGGGCGTTAGCCCGAGTTCTTGCAACTTAGCCAGACGAGTCATGAATCCCAAAATTGCTTGCAGAGCGAGCAAAATCAGACTTTTTACGAGTTCGTCAACCTTACCCATCAAATTTTTTGGGGAACTTTTTCCCAACCGCCTTGTCTAATGCAACCAAAGAATAAAAAAATGACCAAAGGAGGTTGTAAAAATGACCAAAGAGAAAAGATTTTTTTTGATTTTTGTTCTTGCAGTAATGGTGATGGTTGGAAAAACTTCCTACGCACAGCCGGAAAGTGATGCAGACAGAACATTGTCCCCATATTTTTTGGTACAAAGTGACGTTCCGGACCTGGACCGGCTCCCCTTGAAATCCACACACGCTGACGTCAAAATTTCAGGCGTCATCGCCGATGTCAAGGTCACACAGGTCTATAAAAACGAAGGTAAAAAACCGCTGGAAGCCGTTTATGTATTTCCGGCATCCACTCGAGCGGCTGTTTACGGGATGAAAATGACCGTCGGAGAACGTACCATTACGGCCAAAATCCGCGAGCGTGAGCAGGCACGGCGTGAATACAATCAGGCAAAACAGGACGGGAAAAGTGCATCGCTTCTGGAACAGCACAGGCCCAATGTTTTTCAGATGAATGTGGCCAATATCCTACCGTCTGACGTCATCACGGTGGAACTCAAATATACCGAACTTTTGGTTCCCACGGACACTGTTTATGAATTCGTCTATCCCACGGTTGTCGGGCCCCGCTATGTCGACCCGGCGTCCCATGAAACCCGTTCTACAGAAACGTGGACCGCCAATCCATATCTGCATCAGGGATCGCCGCCAACCTATTCCTTTACTATGAACGTCGACATTTCGGCAGGCCTACCCATCAAAGACATCATTTGCCCTTCACACGAGATCCGCGTCGATTACAAGGGACCGGCCTTTGCCAGGGTTCATCTCAATCCGTCCGAAAAACACGGGGGCAACCGGGATTTCATCTTGAAATACCGGCTTGCCGGCGGCAAGATTGAAACCGGGCTTCTTCTTTTTGAAGGAGAAAATGAAAACTTTTTTCTCCTGATGATGCAGCCGCCCAAAAAGGTTTTACAAAACCAGATCCCCCCCCGTGAATACCTATTTATTGTGGATGTGTCCGGGTCCATGCACGGCTTTCCCCTGAACATATCCAAAAAGCTTCTCAAGGATCTCATCGGCAATCTTCGTTCCACAGACCGGTTCAATGTGCTTCTGTTTGCCGGAAGTTCCCATCTGATGTCGGAAAACTCCTTGCCGGCAACCCAAGAAAACATCACACGGGCCATAAACACCATTGAACGTCAGCGCGGCGGCGGCGGCACGAGACTTTTGCCGGCCCTAAAAAGAGCCCTTTCCCTTCCGAAAACCCAAGGACACTCCCGAAGTATTGTCATTGCCACCGACGGGTACGTCTCGGTGGAAGCCGAGGCATTCGACCTGATCCGGAACAATCTCGGCAACGCCAATATGTTTACCTTCGGCATCGGATCCAGCGTCAATCGCCACCTCATCGAAGGAATGGCCAGGGTGGGGATGGGAGAGCCCTTTGTCATTACAAACCCTGAGCAAGCACCTGAAACGGCCAACAAATTCAGGAAACTCATTGAATCACCGGTATTGACCGGAATCGAAGTCGATTTCGGCGGGCTCGAGGTCTACCATGTGGAACCGCCCAGCATTCCGGATGTTCTGGCCGACCGGCCCGTCATTGTCTTCGGGAAATGGCGGGGAAGACCCCGCGGGACCATTTCCTTAAAGGGTTTTACCGGAGAGCACCCCTTTTCAAAAAAGGTGGATGTCTCCAAGATAACGCCCTTGAAAACAAATTCGGCACTGCGCTACCTGTGGGCACGGCACCGGATCGCCCTTTTGGACGACTACAACCGGCTCAATCGTGAGGACGAGCGGGTCAAAGAAGTCACCAACCTGGGACTGACGTATAACCTGCTGACAGCATATACTTCATTTGTCGCCGTGGACACCCGGGTTCGCCTCGAAGATGGGCAGGCGGTCACCGTCAAGCAACCCCTTCCCTTACCCCTGGGCGTCTCCGATTATGCCGTGGGAGAAAGCCGGTCTTTTGCCGGAAAATCGGCCTCCTCCTTTGCGGCCGGCCCTTTGGTATCAGGAATGAAGAATCAAGTGGTCGAAGAAAGCCTTGAACGCAAAAAGGAAGACCGATCGACTTGCGAGCCGGAAACGGATGCGTCCATCCGCGATAAAAAACATGTGGAATTGGGCAACGTTACGGTATCAGACGGCCTATCGGATCGATCTGTTCAGGACCTGATGAAAAAATACCTTCACGACTTCAACCGATGTTACCAGAACGCCCTGAAAAAACAGCCCCGTATAAAAGGGAACGTCGTGTTCAAAATAACGATAGACGGTGCCGGTGGCGTTTTAAACATTCAACTGGATAAAGACGACGTAAACGATAAAACTTTCGAACGCTGTATGCTCAAAAAACTGAAAGAACTTCAATTCCCGCCATCGAAACAAAGAAAAAATAGTGTCATCGTCGTGACATTCGTGTTGAAATAAACGCCGAAGAACAACACGCCATGAAATAAAATAGCCGTCTGCCTGGAGCGTCCAGGCAGACGGCTATAGCGGGTTTTATCGATCGGCCGGTTTTATCCCTTCATTTCATTGATCCTGTCGGTAAGCTCGGGAATAAAATCGAGGATGTCTTCCACGATACCGACATCGGCAACCTGGAAAATCGGCGCCTTGGCATTCTTGTTTATGGCAATGATAAACGGAGCGCCCTTGATGCCGCCCACGTGCTGAAACGCGCCGCTGATACCCAGGGCCATGTAGACCTTCGGCTTGACCGTCTGGCCCGAAGTCCCCACCTGGCGGGATTTCTCCAGCCATTTTGCATCCACGATGGGTCTGGAGCATGAAACATCTGCGCCCATAGCTTTTGCCAGATCGAATATTATCTCCAGGTTATCCTCATCTTCGATGCCCCGGCCCACCGATACCAGGACATCCGACTTGGTGATATCGACGTCCCCGACCTCGGCTTCCACAACTTCCAGAAAACGGCGTGCACCTCCCGGAAGGCCGCCTTCCATGGCTTCGGCGGTTTTGTCCACAATCTTGCCTGCTGCGCTTTTACTTTCATCGGCCTTAAAAGATCCCGGGCGGACGGTAATCACCGCACCCTGGGAAATATCGCAATGCACATGCGTGCTGACCTGTCCGGTGTATTCCTCACGCACCGCTTTGAGTTTTCCGTCTTCAACACCTTCAAAATCGACGGCATCCGGAAGGTATGCTGCGTCAAGCTTTATGGAGAGGCCCGGTGCCAGATCCATTCCAAAATGTTCATGGGGGATCAGGACGATGCCGTCTTTTGGCAGAATACGAACCAGCAGGCTCCTCAGCACCTCTGCATTTACATAGGCCAGCGCTTCGTTATCGATCTTCCAAACCTCGGTAAAAGAAGACACGAGCTCGTTGCACACCCCATCGAGCTTGGCACCGGTACCGGCAACAACAGCCGCAACCGAAGCATCAGGATCGAGTCTCCGGGCTGCTGCGATCATCTCAAGGGCGGTATCGTCTGGAACACCATCTTTGTGTATAATATATGCGAAAACCTGTTGCGCCATTATTTGAGCCCTCCTTTGGTTTTTAAGAGTTCAAACAGTTTATCAATGATCTCTTCGGTACTCCCCTCCAAAATCTCTGCGCCTTCGCCCAGTTCCGGGACAAAATAATCGAGACGTTTTGTCCGGGCGCCGGTTTCACCGACAGATTCCGGAGCGATCCCGAGATCGCCGGCGGTGTGAACCGGAATTTCAAGGGATGCCACCTTCCGGATCCCACGAATGCCGACATATCGGGGTTCATTGATGCCGGTCTGAATGGAAAGAACACAGGGGAGATCGATTTCATTCATTTCCTGGTTTCCGCCCGCAATTTCACGGCCGACTTTTATTTTTTTGTCATCCATAACCTCTATAAGATTCACCAGAGACGCATAGGGCCAGTCGAGCATCGCCGCCAGCATCCCGCCGACCTGACCGGCCCCGTCGTCGGCCTGGGCGCCGGTGAGAATCAGGTCATATTTTTTCTTCTCGACCTCGGCTTTTAAAATCGCCGATATTCCTCTGCCATCGGACCCGTTAAACGTTTCGTCCGAAAGGAGCAGACCGTGATCAGCACCCATGGCCATTTCTCTCCGAACGACTTCTTCATCTTCATCATCCCCGACGGTAACAACGGTAACCGAGCCACCCACCTTGTCTCGAATCTGAATGGCTTCTTCAACCGCATAATTGTCCCATTCGTTTACAGAGTATACCAGGTCATCCCGCTCGATGTCCGTTCCGTCTCTGTTGACCTCGATCTCGTTTTCCGAGGTGTCCGGGGCCCTCTTAATGCAGACCAAAATTTCCATGTCTTACCTCCAAAAATTTTAGTTATTTGTTATTATTTTTACGCTATCAAACAACCAAGCGAACAACCATTTAGATCAATCGTCATCCATCATGCTTCAGTTATCATGTGCCGATCAATCAGCTCCACCAGGTCCATGGCCACCATCTCCCCTTCCAGACCACTGGTCTTGATGGCATCTTCAATATTGACCATACAGAAGGGACAGGCCGTGACAATCACGTCTGCACCGGCGGCTTTGGCCATCTCGACCCTTACCTGCCCCATCCTTTTTTCTTCTATGGGCTCGTAAAACAGCATCAGTCCGCCACCCCCGCAGCAAAAGGATCGATCCCGACAATTTGCGGCCATCTCCACCCGATGGATCCCTGGTATCGCGTCAATAACCGCCCGGGGATCGTCGTAGAGGTTATTATGCCGGCCCAGGTAACACGGATCGTGATACGTATAAATTTTGTTCGGATCCTCAACCGGTTTTAAACGGAGTTTTCCCGACTGAATGCGCTCGATCAGGGTCTGGCTGATATGGGTCACCGGCGGAAGATCTTTGTAGTCATGTTTCAACGCATTGAAGGTATGGGGATCCGCCGTGACAATATGGTCGACCCCTGTATTGACGATGGCATCCGTGTTCCGGTCCCTTAAATCCTGAAAAAGCATCTCCTCACCGAATCGCCTCACCTCGTGGCCGCTGTCCCTTTCCGCGGGTCCCAGAATTCCGAAATCGATCCCTGCTGCCGTGAGAACCCGGGCTGTGGCCCTGCCGATTTCCTGTATCCGGTCATCGTAGGATGTAATGCTGTCGACAAAATAAAGGGTGTCTGCGGTCTCTTTTTTCTCGAGTATTTTGACGGTAACGTCTTCGGGCAGATCTTTGGTCCAGTCGGCACGCTTTTTCTCCATCTTTCCGTAAGGGTTGCCGCGCTTTTCCAGAGCATTCAGGGGCTTTTGAAGGGATTGGGGCACCATGCCATCATCCACCAGTCCCCGTCTTACATCGACAATCTTGTCGATGTATTCGATAAGCAGCGGGCACTCTTCTTCGCAGGCACCGCAGGTGGTGCACGACCAGATCTCATCTTCTTCGAGCACAGTGCCGATAAACGGTTGGCCGTCCACGGGTTTCCCCTTGAGGGGATAGGACTTGAACGAATAGTCACGGCATTTTATGGAGATAAACCTGGGTGAAAGGGGGCGACCCACGGCATTGGCCGGACAGTTGTCGGAACATCGCCCGCAATCTGCACACGAATAAAAATCGAGCATGTGTTTCCAGGTAAAATCCTCGAACTTTTTGACTCCGAACGACTCGAGTTCGTCAAGCTGCTCATCGTCAACACCCCATTGAACCGGTTTAATCGTACCTTTGTCGAGTTTCATTAAAAACACATTCGGCAAAGACGTAATCACATGAAAATGTTTCCCCAACGGTAAAAAACAGAGGAAAAAGAAGAAGATCAGCTCATGTGAAAAATAGGCGCCCAAGTGTAGAGTTTGGAGAAGATCCATGGGTGCAAACCTTAGGGTATGGGCGGCAAGCCATGTTCCGGACATGGGGGCCATAACCTCCGGCGGCAAGCCACTCTGGATCTGAGCTGCACCCAGGCTCCCTTCAAAAACCATATCACAGGTCACCAGGCCCATAATCAGCATCAGCACCAGCACGGCTTCCCAGGTATGGTCCTTGCCGTATTTGGCCGGCACCGCGTATCGTTGGGGCTTGATGATGACTCGTCGATACATTGCGGCCAGACAAGCGCCCAGAACAAAGGTTCCGGCATAATCTTTGAGAATCGCATAGATATGCCCCAGGATGCCGTCCATACCCGGCAATAGGTACCCTTCCGAAATGCCAAGCAAAACGAGGGTTATCGAGCGCAAAGCCAGAATCATGAAACCGGCGAACAAAAGAATATGGATAATTCCGGCGTCCTTATATCTGGGATGACGGTACTGTCCCACGGCATACTTTAACATCTTTAAAAATCGAGTCGGCAAGCGATCCAACCTTGGGTCTGAAGACGCTTTTACCAGTGGTTTAAGCCGAAGTGCAATGATGTAGGTAAATATTCCGATACCGACCAGCGGTATGAGCAATGAAAAGATTACCGTGGGAATCCCAAGAACGGTGGCCTTGGCCGGAGAAATCAATGCTGCTTCCATTTTTAATTTTTCACTCCCTCATCCGGATAAATTTATTTCGAGAAGATTTTAAAAATTTTGGGCCAGAAGGCCCAAAATCATCGCCCAACAATGAATGAACGCTCATTCATTTTTAACAGACGAATTCCGCCAATGTCAAGAAAAACGTTCAATTTGTCGTTTTAAATATATAACAAGATGGATTTAAGTATCCTGAAACGGCATAAATTACAAGGTTTCTTGACAAATCTCCATTTTCATCCTAACAAATATGACAAACTCGTAAAAAGTCCGATTTAGACGGTTTCGTAAAAAGTTCAAATTCAAGGCGTGCAATTTTTTCAATCATGAGGCGCACTTATCGTACGTTGAATGATTGCGAAATGCAGCACAACGCAGAAGTTGGACTTTTTACGAGACCGTCTGATATAAACAAAAAACGCTATGGATCTCAGGTTGAAATAAAAATTTCCGCTAAATCACCGCAAACGACCAATAATGGAGGGGTGGGACATGGCAGCAGAAATAAAATATGAAGGTAAGCCCTGGTTGACCAGTTATGAAAAGGGAGTGCCTGAAAAAGTCGAATACGAAGAAATATGCCTTCCGGAAATTCTGGATAGAACCGCTGGCAAATTTCCCGATAAAATGGCACTCTTGTTTCAAGGATATAAAATTACCTATCGTGAACTCAATGATATGGTCAACCGTTTTGCATCCTGTCTTCACGGTTTTGGAATCAAAAAAGGAGACAGCGTCGCCATCCTCCTGCCAAACCTCATACCGTGTGTTGCGGCCTATTATGCCATATTGAGAATCGGCGCCATAGCGGTGATGAACAATCCTTTATATTCAGATCGAGAGCTTGAACATCAGTTCAACGATTCAGGTGCAAAAGTCCTCGTTACCATCGATCTTTTAGGGAATCGAATGATCGATCTAAGGCCGAAAACAAAAATAAAAGAGATCGTTTATACGTCCATTGGCGATTACCTTCCTTTCCCGAAGAACCTTTTGTTTCCCCTGGTGGCCAAAAAGAAAAAGCTTGCCGCCGATGTGAAATCCGCCAAAAATGTTTTTAAATGGAAGGCGGTTCTGGAAAAAAGCTCTCCCAATCCGACGGATGTTGAACTGTCGTTCGAGGATGTCGCCATGTATCAATACACCGGGGGCACCACCGGCGTTTCCAAGGGTGTTATGCTCACCCACAGCAACCTGAGCAAACAGGTTCAGCAGATTGGGGCATGGTTTCCCACCTTCAACAGCAATGAAATCATGCTGGGAGCGCTGCCCTTTTTCCACGTATTCGGTCTCACCACCGCGATGAATCTGGCCATTTATCTGGGATGGGGCGATATCCTCGTTCCGAAGCCCCAGCCTGAGCCTCTACTCGAGGCCATTCGGAAATTTAAACCGACATTTGCCCCATTGGTCCCCACCATGTACATTGGGATCCTCAATTATCCAGACATCGACAAAATCGATCTGACGTCCATAAACGGATGTTTTTCAGGCAGTGCCCCGCTGCCTGTGGAAGTAATCAGAGATTTTGAGAACAAAACCGGCGCTGTCATCGTTGAAGGATACGGTTTGACGGAATCGTCACCGGTGACACATATCAACCCCTATGCCGGCGGAAAGCGAAAAGTCGGCAGTATCGGGGTCCCCATTTCCGATACGAACTGTCGCATCGTAGACCTCAACGACGGCGAGACAGAGGTCCCCGTGGGGGAATCCGGTGAACTCCTTGTTAAAGGCCCCCAGGTCATGAAAGGTTACTGGCACAAGCCGGATGAAACCGCCAACACTCTTAAGGACGGCTGGCTCTATACCGGAGATATCGCCAAAATGGATGAAGAGGGGTACTTTTACATTGTTGATCGTAAGAAGGATATGGTCATTTCCGGCGGCTACAACGTCTATCCCCGGGATATCGAAGAAGTGCTTTATGAAAACCCCAAGGTCCAAGAAGCCGCCGTCATCGGCATTCCACACCCGACCCGGGGTGAAGCCATCAAAGTGTTTGTTGTCCTCAAAAAAGGAGAAACCGCCACCCAGGAATCCCTTATTGAATATTGCGCGGGAAAGCTGGCCAGATACAAGCTTCCCACCGAGATTGAATTCAGGACCGAACTACCAAAGACAAATGTCGGCAAAATTTTAAAGAAGGACCTGAGGACGGAAGAGATGGCGAAACGAAAATAAAATCGGGTTACGATGTTGTTGTCGCATGTAGACAATCCAGTTTTTAAAAGGTCCAAGCACTACCTGTGGAGAAGGGATGACCAAAGACATTATCGGAAAGATACTGCGCTTTAGGTGGCTGGTTTTTTTAGTACTGGCCCTGGCCTATTTTTTTGTTTATTTCCATCGCCTCTCCCTGTCCGTAGTGGCCAACGATCTGATAAAAGACTTTCAGACAACCGCCAGTGTAATGGGACTGCTGGGATCGACATACTTTTACTGCTATGCCTTCATGCAATTTCCTGCAGGACTCCTTTCAGATTCATTGGGCCCCAGAAAATCCGTAACATTTTTTTTAATTATCGCTTCCGCAGGGAGTATTATCTTCGGGCTTGCGCCGACCATAAAAATGGCCTTTGTGGGGAGGGTAATGGTGGGCCTCGGTGTTTCCATGGTCTTTATCCCCACCATGAAAATTTTATCCCAATGGTTTCGTCCTCACGAATTTGCGTTCATGACAGGCATTCTAAATGCGGTCGGCGGAATGGGGGTTTTCGCAGCCACATGGCTGCTTGCCTTGATGACGCTGGTTTTCGGATGGCGACTCTCTTTTGAAGTGATTGGCGGCTGCACGTTCATCATCGTCGTGCTGGTATGGTTGATTGTAAGGGATCGGCCGGAAGATAAGGGCTGGCCTTCCATCGATGAAATATTCGGTGAAGAAAGCGGGAAAACCTCCCGGACGTTAAAGCAGATACCGCTGCTGGAAGGGGCCCGGCGAGTCGTTTCCGAAAAATACTTCTGGCCGGTGGCCATTTGGTTCTTTTTCGATTGCGGAATATTTTTCGGTTTTGGCGCCCTGTGGGGCGGACCGTATCTCATGCATGTTTACGGCATGACCCGGGCGGAAGCCGGCACGATTCTCAGCATGATTGCATGGGGCATGATCATCGGAAGTCCCCCCCTGGGATTTTTATCGGACAAGGTGATGAAAAGTCGAAAAAAACCATTTATTTTATGCAACGTCGTGCTGGTCATCACCCTCGCATTTCTGAGCATTTACCCCAGCGGCCTTCCACGAATCGCTCTGTATATTCTATTTTTTGTTTTTTCCATATGTGCTTCAGCGGTGGTGATATTGGGGTTTACCATTACCAAAGAGCTTTTTCCCATGGAGATTGCCGGGACCTCGACCGGCTTGGTGAATCTCTTCCCTTTCCTGGGCGGTGCCGTCTTTATGCCCCTTTTGGGTTGGGTCTTAGATGCGTATCCCAAGTCCGATACCGGGGGATATCCCCTTGAAGCCTACTCGATGCTGATTTTTATTCTCCTCGGCGCTTCCATGGTATCCCTTGTGTGTACGATGCTCACCAAAGAGACGTTTAAATCAGATTAGATTCCGGACGACCATACCCGCCGCCCCCCGGCGTCTCGATCCGGAGACGATCTCCTTTTTTGAACCGTTCGGAAAACTTGCCCCTTTTTTCTTCGACGGCATTGTTTCTGATGAGGAGGTTCTTCCCTAAAGCGCCAGGCGCTCCTCCGAAGAGACCATAGGGGGGTATCTTTCTTCTTTCAGACAGGACGGTGACCTCGGCGTCGGAAAGCAACTCGATCTCACGCACGATCCCGTCTCCGCCTTTGTACCGGCCGTTGCCACCGGTTCCACGACGGACGGAATATTCGGTCACCAAAAAAGGATAACTGTATTCAAGGGCCTCCACCGGCGTATTCATGGTATTGGTCATATGACAATGGACGGCACTCTCTCCGTGGCTTCCGGCCGATGCCCCCATCCCCCCACCAATGGTTTCATAGTATGCAAAAGGGTGTCCTTTTCGGGGATCCATCCCCCCGATGGTTACATTGTTCATGGTACCCTGACTGGCGGCCGGCGTCGTCTCCGGAATGGCACCGGAAAGGGCCCCCATCACCACATCCACAATCCGTTGAGACAATTCCACATTGCCCCCGGCCACAGCAGCCGGGAACAGGGCGTCCACGACGGTCCCCTTTTTGGTTAGAACTTTGATGGGCCTCAAGCATCCGGCATTGGTGGGAATATCCTGGGAGACCAGTGAACGGAACACATAGAGAACCGCCGAGAGGGTAATGGCATATACGGCATTGACACTCCCTTGAACCTGGGGATCCGACCGGCTGAAGTCGAGAATCGCCGCATCTTCTCGAATCGTAATTTTAACACGGATTGCAATTCTGCGGTCTGAAATGCCGTCGTCGTCCATAAAGTCTTCAAATTCATAAATACCGTCCGGGATCGCCTGAATCGTCATACGGGTAAGTCGCTCTGCATATTCCATCAGGCTGCCGGCATAAAGCCGGACCGTTTCAAGCCCGTATTTTCCAATGAGTTCCTCGGTTCTGCGCACGCCGGTGATATTGGCCATGATCTGAGCTGCAAAATCCCCCTCGCGCTCCACGGGTGTCCGGACATTGTTCAACAAAAAATCCATAATCTTCGGATCGACCCTCCCGTTTTCCACCAGTTTCAGAGGGGGGATGATGACGCCTTCCTGGAAAATCGAGGTCGAAACCGGCATGGACCCCGAACTCATACCCCCCACGTCTGCGTGATGTGCCCGGTTTGCCACAAAGAATGCAGGGGTTTCGTCTTCGGCAAAAACCGGTGCCACAAGCGTAATGTCCGGCAGATGGGTCCCGCCCTTGAAGGGATCGTTTAGAATGGCCATATCCCCTTTCTGCAGTGCAACACGCTCGATGGCCGCCTTTACCGACATGGGCATGGAACCCAGGTGTACAGGAATATGGGCTGCTTGGGCAATGAGATCCCCTGTATGATCGAAGATGGCACACGAGAGGTCCCGCCGTTCCTTGATGTTCGGTGAAAAA
>JAHECI010000007.1:18146-30031 GCA_024641825.1 Desulfobacterales bacterium
ATTCATCCACAAAACCATCGGCAAACGGCGGAAGAACAATGGTCGAAGAATACTCTACCAGAATCGCCGGCCCATGGATTCGGTTGCCGCTATGCAACTTATCCCTGGCGAAGATTTTCGTGGGAACCCGGCGGTTGTCAAATACCACCGGCTTCTCTCCCAGAAAGGCCTCGGAGGAAATTTCTACCCGGGTCTTTTCCGCCTTCTTTAACCGCGGTTTCTCCGGCATACCCCTGGCGCGAAGCCGGACATTTACGATTTCTATGGCCTTGTCTTCATTCCGATATCCATACGTTTTTTCATGGAGGCTGTTAAATCTTTCGACATAATCCTCATCAAAGGGGACGATAATCTCATAGGACTGGCCTTCATAACGCATATCGAGATACCTTTCCAAAAGGATACTGTTTTCAGGAATTCCCTCGTCCCGAAGATCTTTGTTCCCTTTTTCTTCGACCTGCTCGAACCACTCGGACAACACCGTTGAAGTCACATGCTTCTGATTCCGCATGATGGTTAGTGAATAGTCCTTAATGACATCCGCCATAAGCATTCCCACGGCAGAAAGAATGCCCGGGTTTCGGGGAAGCAGCACTTTCGGAATATTCATGAGCCTGGCCAAGAATGCACCATGCATGCCCCCGGCACCTCCGAAAGAAAGAAGGGTAAACTCCCTGGGATCATAGCCCCTTTCCACGGAAATCACCCGGATAGCCCTCTCCATGGCGGTATTGGCCACATCCAGGATCCCTTCGGCCAGTTCCAAAGGGGTCAGCCCCACTTTCTGGGCCATTGTTTCAAAATGGGCGGAAAGCCGCTCTGGCATCAACGTCATCTTGCCCCCAAGAAAATGCTCGGGGATCAATCTCCCCAGATAAAGATTTGCATCGGTCACCGTGATGCGGTCACCCTTCCCGTAACAGATGGGTCCGGGATCTGCACCGGCACTTTCAGGTCCGACGTTGAGGGCGCCCCCCTCATCCAGGAAGGCGATGGAGCCCCCGCCGGCCCCCACCG
Source organism: Desulfobacterales bacterium (assembly GCA_024641825.1). GTDB lineage: Bacteria > Desulfobacterota > Desulfobacteria > Desulfobacterales > UBA11574 > JAAXQD01. The sequence goes on from JAHECI010000007.1 coordinate 19,164, forward strand.
TATGAATATCGATCATCGGTACTTTCACCGGATAACCGGATATGCTGGATTCGAGGGTCATGGAAAGGTCCCCGTCTACCAGGGAGACATCCGTCGATGTGCCGCCCATGTCGAAGGTAATCAGTTTGGGGTATCCGCTCATCTTTCCGATTTCATAGGCCCCCACCGCCCCGCCGGCAGGACCCGAGAGAATTGTCCTTACCGATTCATTCATGGCCGTCTCCGCTGAAATGCTTCCGCCGTTGGACTGCATGATCCTCAAAGCGTTCTCTGTATCCAGTTGCGCCATCAGGTATCCGATGTATCGCCGCATCTTAGGGGAGACATAGGCGTTGATCACCGTTGTCGATGTTCTTTCGAATTCTCTGAATTCAGCAAGAATCTCATGGGACAGGGAAATGTTGAGCCCGTGGGGCGCCAGTAGTTTCCGAATATTTTGTTCGTGGGAAGGATTTACATATGAAAAGAGGAAGCAGACAGCGACGGACTCGATGTCAAGTCCTTTGAGGCGAAGACCCAAGGTTTCAGCCGTCTCCATATCCAGAGGGATACGTTCCTCACCGGTCTGAAGGATCCGGCCGGGAACGCCGAATCTTAATTCTGAAGGAATGATATGCGGCGCCTTTTGGTAGGCAAGATCATATAATCGGGTGCGGTTCTGGCGACCGATTTCGATGATGTCTTCAAACCCTTTATTGGTGATCAATGCGGTTCTGGCGCCTTTTCTTTCGATAATGGCATTGGTCGCCACCGTGGAGCCGTGTATGATCTGTTTTTCTTTTCCCCGGGCCAGATATTCCAGTCCGTTGACAACGGCCTCTCCAGGGTTTTCCGGCGTGGAGAGCACCTTGTAGACACCCCAGGTGTCCCCGTCCTTATAGGCGAAATCGGTGAATGTTCCCCCGGTATCCACGCCAATGATCATTCTTCCTCCGAATACAGCTTCACCCTAAAATGCCTATAAGGCGGGGACCCGTCGACTTTCGCTCAATGACGGTACAATTTTTCATACCCAGGCAAATTTATCCGCCAAATGATTTTTCATCTATCTCCACAGCAGCGCCGTTGGTGGCCAGAATGGCTTTCATCTTGCCAAAAGTAACCGGAAGGATGGTGCAGAGGAAAAATTCGGCACTTTTAATCTGGCCCTCGTAGAAGGGGATATCTTTATTCTTGGGGCCCTTTTCCAGTTTTTCAGCAGCAATCGCAGCCCGCCACAGCAGCATCCAGGCCATGATCACATCACCGCATACTTCCATGAAAGGGTATGCAAAAGCGAAAGCAGTCATCACTTTGGGCGACATGGCCGTTGTTCCCATATGCAGTGCAACCTCACCCAACTTATTGACCCCTCCTTCCAACCTTCCTGAAAAGTCTTCCAGTCCAGCGGTCTCTTTTGCCTTTGCAATGGTTTTTTGAATCTCACCCAAAAGATCCATGATCGGTTTTCCTTTGTTCAATCCCAGCTTTCTTCCCAGAAGATCCATGGCCTGAATCCCGTTTGTACCTTCATAGATCATGGTTATCCGACAATCCCTGAGGAGTTGTTCCATGGGATATTCCTGGATATAACCGTAACCGCCGTAGACCTGGATACCGTGGCTGCAAACCTCGAAGCACCGGTCGGTGACATACCCTTTGGCAATCGGTATGAGAACATCGATGATGCCTTGATATTTGGTTTTTTCTTCCATGTCTTCGGCAATTTTCACCCGGTCCTCACACAACCCTACATAATAAAGAAGACTTCGGATCCCTTCAACATACACCTTCATGGTCATCAACTGGCGCCGTACATCCGGATGCTGTATGATCGGAACCGATGGTGCATTCTTATCGAGTATCTGGAGGAGATTTTTTCCCTGTATCCGCTGCCGGGCGTAATCAACAGCATACATGTAAGCTGACGAGGCACAACCGAAACCCTGGAGACCTACCAGGAGACGCGCTTCATTCATCATCAAAAACATGGCCCGCATGCCTTTGTTCTCCTCCCCCAGCAGGGTCCCCCTGCATTTGCCCTTGCCGCCAAGGGTCAGAGAGCAGGTTGAATTGCCATGGATCCCCATTTTTTCTTCGATGCCGGTACAGACCACGTCATTGAACTCACCCAGACTCCCGTCATCGTTCACCCAAAATTTGGGGACAAGGAAGAGTGAAATACCTTTGGTCCCTTCAGGGGCGTCTTCGATACGGGCCAAAACAGGATGAACGATATTTTCGGCCAGATCGTGTTCCCCTCCGGAAATGAAAATCTTGTTTCCGGTAATGGAATATGTCCCGTCGTCATTCTTGACCGCAGTCGTTGTGAGAGCCCCCACATCCGAACCTGCTTCGGGTTCCGTAAGCAGCATTGTTCCGGTCCATTCACCGGTGTACATCTTTTCGAGAAAGAGCTGTTTCTGTTGGTCGGTCCCAAAGGATTCAATCAGTTTTCCTGCACCGTGGGTCAGCCCCGAATATATCATAAACCCATAGTTCGCACCCACGAGATAATCACTGACCGCCAACGCAACGGTGGTCGGCATTCCCTGCCCCCCCCACTCGGGGTCTTCGGTCATGGCCACCCATTCACCTTCTTTTAAGAGTTCATATGCCCGGTGAAAAGACTCGGGGACCGTTACCTTTCCGTTGTCAAACTTGCATCCTTCCCGGTCACCCAATGCTTGGGTGGGAAGAATCTCTTTAACCGCAAGGTTGCGAGCTTCGGATACAATCATATCCACCGTTTTTTTATTAAACTCGGCAAACATTTCATGTTGGCTCAGATTTTCAACCTGCATCTGTTCGTGAAGGACAAAATCTACGTCCCTTCTATCTGCAATATATTGTGCCATTTTCCAATCTCTCCTTTTTGTTATATCAACCCTAATGTTGCAAAAGTCGAGGGTGCTGCAAATCCAAGGCGAAAAGGGTGAAGCTGTAGTATTTTACCGCAAACCCTTCACAACGAAGGTGTTGCGGCGCCATCGGCTTTCCCTTTGGGTAAATAACATGGCTGTTTTCACTATTTTCATGATGTCATTTGGAGTAAACTCCATCAAAGCAGAGAAACCGTCTGGAAATGCTGACCATCATAATCATTTAACTCATTTTGCCATGTTATTTATGCAACTATAGGGTCAACTCGTTCTGATTGAGGTTAATAAGGCTGTAAAAAACCGCCGGCATCTTTATACGCCGATTCCCCTTATAAACAGGTCTACTAGTGGATCTGCCATGGTAGCAAGGTCGTATTTTCCATCCGCATGGATCCAGGTATTAATGACCTCATCAACGCCACCCAGTATAAACCGCTTAACAAGGCTCAGGTATAAATCTCTCCGGATGACCCCTTCTTCCTGGCCCTGCTCGACAATTTCTGAAACAATATCAAGATACATCTTGGACATTTCTTTTATCTGTGCTTCGACCAGCCGGCTGTTCTGATGGGTTTCCGCCCGATAGACGATTGCCATATTCCTGTCATTCTGAAATTCCTCGAGATGTCGACGAATAAGATTGCGAAGTTTATCAACGGCATTGTCGGCACCGTCAACTTCTTCTCTGAAGCGAGCAAAAACCTGTCTGGTTTTATAGCTGAAAAATTGAACCAGGATATCATCTTTGTTTTTAAAATAGAGATAGATCGTGCCGTCGGCGACCCCGGCTTCCCTGGCAATCTGCGAAACTGTTGACTGGAAAAAGCCTTGCTCCGCGAATACTTTGACCGCGGCTTCAAGGATGCGATCATATTTGTCATTTATTTTTTCTTTGGTACGAATAACGGACCTCCCCAACCCGAATATTTCATGAAAAAGTGAAAAATGTTTATGATATGGAGATTACTTCAAACCGTTGCACGGCATTTTTTAAAATTTTCATATACACAGTTTGTTTCGGGACATTTTTGTTTTTTAATATTCAGTTCTTTCACCCGATGGCGGAAATGAAAAATATTTATGAATGAATATTCATTCATTATCAACGGCATCGAAAAATGTCAAGGAAAATTAAAAAGAATTGTTCAAATTGGCAATCGACAGATATCAAATAAAAATTGGGGGTTACGAATGGAAAGGCTGCGAGTTGCGGGTGTCTTCGGGGTTAAAAAATTTTATTCAACAAAATGAGCCAATATTCATTTTCCGGGTCTCATAATCGGTGGACTATTCCATCAGGATCTTGGAAAATGTATCTGGATTCTCTTTAGAGAATATCCTGTTTGACAATGAAATGATTTCCAAATCTTTTTTACCGTCATTTTTAACGGTATGTGCGATTTCTGAATTTATCTTGATCAACACGGCCCCGGACCCCTTGAAATTCTTTTCTGTGGTTTCCGAGGAATCTTTTTCGGCCCAGGCCAAGGTCCATCGATCCGAATACGCGATAATTAAAATTTCTTTCCGTTGATCATGAAAATGATTCCCGCGAATGGAATTTGGATGGATTTTTCCAAAATGGATGTTTTGTATTGTATCCAAAAAAACGATATCCGCCTCAGAAACGTTAAACAATGCGCCTCTTATATCACCGTAATCTTCAAGGCTTATAATTTCAATATCTTTCATATGAAGCACCCGGCCCTTTCAATCCCCTGCCCTTAGATGAATATATATCCTGCGGCCTTTAACGCTGCAACCGCCGGGTCGGTTTTTCCCGCTTTGACCAAAATGAAATCGGTGTCGTATGTCGATATGGCAAAGATGCTGATTTCTGCTTCTGCCAAAATGCCGGATAACTTTGCCAAGATTCCGGTCAAGCTGAAATCCAACGGTCCGATGACCTCAATGCACGTCCAACCTGTGTTGCAACGTTGGCTGTTTAAGGCCAAAAAACTTGGGCACACGATGGAGATGGCGTCATCTGTGCGGGTAACATGAAAAAAATCGCAGCCAAAAACCTCCGCTGGAATCTCGCCGGACGCCCCAAGGCGATGAATTGAAAAGTCTCCGTTTCGTAGTTTTAGTTTTACCGTGGTCATTTCCACCATCCCCCTGCAACCTGCCGATAAGATCAAAAACTTTTTGGCGTCGGGCAAGGTTCTCCAAAAAATTCCCTTTTAAACAAGGTTCTCCGGCAAATAATCCTCTCGCACAGGTGAAAAGACTTCTACGGCCACCGAATCCATCAGGATTTCCGCACCATGCTCAACATCACCGGGTATGCACCAACTGTCCCCCGGCGCGACTTCAAACATCTTATCGCCGATTGAAAGTCGAATTCCACCGGATACCAGGTAGCCTGTCTGCTCGTGGGGATGACGATGTCTGGGCAACTTGCTTCCCTTTTCCAGGCGGAATTCGGTGCAAAGGGTCTTGTCACCGTATACCAACGTCTTAAGTTGTACCCCTTCCAGGGCCTGTTTGTAACCGCTGTTAACGCGTTTGTAGAACATCAGGATCTCCTCTTCTGAAAAAAGTTTGCCCTTTTACATTTTGGCGCCATTTCGTTCATTAAAGGGCACGCTCGCCGAGATTGCCGTATCGATGATAATTGGAACAGATACTTTGTTCCTGAAAATACTGCAACAGTTCTATTCTTCCTTCCATGGAAACCTTTGTTCGGGAAATAAAAAAGCCTGTCTCTGCCGCAACCTGAAATACTTCATCCGGCACCCGATCCGGTGCCCCATAACGGATACGCTGGATCACTTCTATCATCGCCGTAAGATCCTTGTCTGTTTGATCGATCATCGGGGCATCCCCCACAAATCGTTTGCCCTGTTTACCGTAAAGAAACCCTGTGACCGGGTTGCTCAAGCCCGGGGGAAGACTGATCAACAGTTCGCACCCCGATATCTTTACCCCGGCGATTCTTGCCAAAACATCAAACAGACCGTCGTCCGGATGAATACGAACCACCACCGTACCCACCGGCAAATATCGGACGGTGTTGTCCTGACCCCTCAGTCGAAAGTAATCCTTTGCCCGGGAGAATTCCTGCTCCCAACAATAAAGATAACTTTTTACAGCCCGGATGGTCCGGCTCAGATCGGTCTTGAATTCACCCAACTGGCCCCAATCCAGTTTCACCTTCCATTCCTGGACTACCCGCAATAAAGGATAATCGTTTTGAATCGCGCCTCCCAAAGGGAATCCAACATCTTCAAGATTCATGAATTGAAAGACATAGTTGGGACCACCGGCTTTGATACCCGCCCCAAGCGCTGATTTGCCCATACCGCCAAAGGGCTGGCGCAGAACAACGGCACCGGTGGTTCCTCGATTGATATACAGATTCCCTGCTTTTATGCGGTCTTTCCAGTAATCCTGTTCCCGGCGGTCCAGGCTCTCCAGCCCCGAAGTCAACCCGTAACCGGTCTGGTTGACCATCTCAATGCCATGATCCAAATTTTCGGCGCATATCACACCGAGGAGGGGCCCGAAAAACTCCGTGACGTGGGTAAAACTTCCCTGTCGCACCCCCCATTTGATGCCGGGTCTCCACAAAAAGGGATTTCCCCGAACATTTTCCGGTTTCAACGCCCAGGATTCTCCGGCCTCCAATTGTGTCATCCCTCGTTTCAAATCCCCTGCCGGCGGTTGGATCAGGGGTCCCATTCTGTTTTCAAAATCCCAGCAAGGACCGACGGCATAGCTGCGGGCGGCATCGATCAGTTGTTTTTTAAACGATTCGTCTTCATACACTTCCCGTTCCAGAATCAGCAATGACGTGGCCGAACATTTCTGGCCGCAGTTGCTAAAGGCCGAGTGAAGCACATGTTTGACCGCCTGGCTTCTATCGGCCATGGCGGTAACGAGGGTTGCGTTTTTGCCCCCGGTTTCCGCCGTTAGAAAAACACCGGGTCTTTGTTTTAAAATGGTCATCCCGGTATCGGTCCCACCGGTCATAATGATAAAATCCACATCCGGATGTTCAGCGAGTTTTGCACCGAATGTCGCGCCGGAACACGGCAGGAACTGCAGAATATTTTTGGAGACGCCGCCGTTCCAAAAACATCGGCACAACTCCCATGCGGTCAGGACCGCCGCCGATGACGGTTTGAATATCACCGTGTTGCCGGCAGACAGTGATGCCAAGATGCCCCCACAGGGGATCGCGATGGGAAAATTCCATGGAGAAATGACCAGCCCCAATCCCTTGCCCCGGCATCGAACATTTTCCAGAGCCGTAAAGGCCCTTGCAGAAAAAGGATAATATTCGGCAAAGTCCACGGCTTCCGAGACTTCGACGTCGGCTTCGGTGAAAATCTTCCCGGTATCGGCCGCCGCAGCACCGATCAGATCCCCCCGGGCCTTGCGAATTTCCATGGCCACCTGTGAAAGGATAGCATGGCGTTGGGCCATCGTTTTTAAGCGCCACCCGTCCGGATCGTCCCTGCCCGTTGCCAGGGCCCGGTTCACATCCTCATCAACGGCCTCGGCATAGGCGGCCACACGGATTTCTTCGGGCAGCTGAGAACGATCCATAGACTCTCTGATGGGCCGGTTTTCAAAAATTTCCTCACCGGCCACCACCAGGGGAATTTTTTCCAAGGGATCAGACGAAGATTTTTTCCATCTTCCCCGGACGGTTTCGGCCCATCTGCGATTTGCAGCCAGCGACCAGTCCGTATCCGGTTCGTTGCTGAATTCCTTTTCGTGGAAAGTTCCCATTGTTTCTGGGAACGACTCATGTTCCCGATTCTGGATGCGATTCGGCGTCTTACCGGCGCGCTCTTTGTAATGGTACGAATCAACAAACTGTTTTTTCTGAGATTCCCAGGCCTTGGAATCTGTTTTGAGATTAAAGGAATACCGCAGAAAATTCTCCGCATCGGTATTTTCATCCAGCCGGCGGATGAGATAGGCAATGGCATTGATGAACTGCGCTTTGCTGGCAACCGGAGCGTACAGCATGATATCACCGGACATTTCATGAATGGCCCGCCGAACATGATCGGCCATTCCCTCGAGCATCTCAAAGGAAAAATAATCGGTGACGCGATGTTGCCGGGCCATCTGATACGCATAGGCCAGTTCAAACAGATTGTGGGATGCAATTCCCAAATGAGCCGCATGGATATTCTCCGGGGCCATGCCGAAATCGATCATTCGCTTGTAATTGGCATCCACAGACAGCTTGTTATCATATGGCGCCAGGGGCCAGTTTCGGATCGACGACTCCAGCTTTTCCATCTCCATGTTGGCCCCTTTGACGATGCGGATTCTAATGGCGCTGCCGCCGTTTGCCACCCGTTGTTTGGCCCAGGCCGTAAGTTCTTGCTGTACGGAATACGCGTCCGGCAAATAGGCCTGCAACGCAATACCCGCACAATAATCTTTAAATACATCTTGCTCCAGGGTCCTTTTAAACGCTGTAACGGTAATCTCCTGGTCCCGGTATTCTTCCATATCGAGGGTCACCAATTTCGGCGCCGTGTTCTTGTCGTTTCGGATATAAACATTATCCCTGGCCTCCTGGTAAAGCCGGGTAAGACGGTCTTTCAGGGTTTGGATCGTATACTCGAACGCCAGGGGTTCGATTTGAGAGAAGATGGTGGAAATTTTGATGGAAATACATTCAATCTCGGGATTTTTCAAATCGTTAATGTATGTATCGAGGCGAAGTAGGGTTTCGGTCTCACCGAGAAGGGCTTCTCCCAGATGATTGATGTTCATCTGAACCCCTTGTTTTTTCCTTTTCTGCAGATGTGCATGCAACTCGTCCGCTTCACCCGGAATAATGGCACGGCTGCTGTCGTGACGCATTTTGTCGATCATTTTTGGGATTGAAAGACTGGGGATATACCGACCCAAGCCGAGAAACATTTGTACCAGCAGCTTGTCCACGGATGAAAAAAAATCGGGTACACCATATTTTCTAAGCAGACTGTTGATCTGATCGGCAACACGCGCCGGATTATGGGACCTGAAGCTTTGATCGATCATTTTTGTTAGAATCACTTTGTCCATGGGATGGGTCAGCAAGCGCATCATTTGCTCGGCGATCCCCTTTTCCTCTGAAGTCAACAACCTGTTGGCACGATTCTGCCAGGCTTCTGCAAGGGCAATAGTTTCCTTTATAATGGTCTCAGGGTATTGTTCGTTCATAAAGGTTCATCTCCCTTTTTTTTTGGATGAATTGACCGGCGTTTTGTGCTATAGCGCTTTTTCAAATAGTGTTTCGTTTTAACGGAATCTCTGCCATACTCCCCCAAGGGGACGGGGAATTGAAAATCATAATGAAGCTCCCCGCAGCAAGCTGCGGGATATCAAAGCGAAATTGCGCCATAGCCTAACCCGCCTCCGCTCTGGCGAGCTTCGGCGCGGTTCACCTTGCCTTTCATCCCTGCAGCCCCGCTGGGCGGGATTTCCGTTTCACTCCAACAAGCTGAAGGGTATTCAGGCAAAGGCGAATAAACAGGAGTCAAAGTGATATGACCGACATTTATAAATTTCTTGACGATCACCAGATAGAATACGAACGCCACGATCATCCCCCGGTTTTTACGGTGGAGGACGTCAATCGACTGGTTCCGCCACTGCCGGCGGCAAAAACAAAAAGTCTTTTTTTACGTGACACAAAAGGATTAAAACACTTTTTGATTATTGTCCGAGGTGAAAAACGGGTCGATTTAAAAGCACTCCCGAAAATTCTTAACTGCAGTAAATTGCGATTTGGCTCTCCGGAACACTTGAAAAAACATCTGGGTGTAGACCCCGGATCTGTCTCCATTTTTTCGGCCGTGAACGATATGGATAAAGCGGTAGAAATCATCATAGACACCGCCTTATGGGCGTCAGACGCTTTTCAGTTCCATCCCCTTGTAAACACCAGCACCCTGGTTATTTCACGGGATAATATCGAACGATTTCTGGATAAGACCGGACATGAAACTCAAGTGCTCGACGTCCCCGGGTTGTAGCATGCAATGCACTTGATTTCGATGCAGGCGCCTTTGGGCAGCGCACGAACCTCCACCACGGCCCTGGCCGGACGATGCCCTGAAAAATATTCGGTGTATATTTCGTTGAAATCGGCAAAATTGTTCAAATCAATCACAAAAACATCCACCGCAACCACATGGTCCAGATCGCATCCTGCGGCCAGTACCACCTGGCGAAGGTTCTCCAGTGCCTGTCTGGCCTGGGGAACAAAATCAGGACCGATCAGTTCTCCGGTCTCGGGTTGTATACCAAGCTGCCCGCTCACAAAAAGCCACGGCGCCACAGCGATCCCCTGGGAATACGGCCCGATGGCCGCCGGCGCTCGATCTGTTTGAATCACTTTGCATGCCATAATATCCTCCCGCCTTGTCCGGTTTATATTTTAGATTTGAATATCAATACTGATAAAATGGTAAAAAGTGAAACGTGAAACGACTACATTTAGTACAATAAGGGTCAATATTACATAACATATAGACTTTTTACGTTTAACTTTTTCTTTTTACGACGCCATTAATACTACCAGTCATAGAGAATTTCCCAATGATCCTGAAATGACGCGTCTTTCTGGGTGTAATGATACGACAGCGTTTTTCCTCTGCCGGTCTCCGTGGTTTTGCTTTCCCTCCAGTACCGCAAATAAATGGCCGGAAGTAACCGGGAATCACCTCCTGAACCGTCTGATTCCGCGGGGTTCTTCAGCCACACTTCTTTTTGCTCGATCACCTTCCAAATAGATCCGGAGACCTTGCTCCTGACCCTTTCACCCACATGGGGAAGCGCCAGCTTTTCCCGCAACTCTTTAAACCGGTACATGGAGAGTTCGCCGTAATCGAGAACTTTTTCACCAAAAATCATAATGCCGATGGCCCCAATGGGCGCTGTCAGGAGAATGGACAAAACCGCCACCGCCAGAATTACCTCTCCCGAAGCGACGCCGGCCGCAAGGGGAACCGCCCCGATTGCGGCCTGAACCGTGGCTTTGGGAATGTA
>JAHECI010000140.1 GCA_024641825.1 Desulfobacterales bacterium
CGGCCCGGGGCGGGGTCACGTCCCATGCTGCTGTGGTGGCGTATCGGCTGGGGAAAACCTGTATTGTGGGATGCGGAAACCTCGCCTGCAACGAAAAGGAAAAAAGCTGTCGATTCAACGACGCGCACTTTAAATCCGGAGACTATTTAAGTATTGACGGTAGGGAAGGATCGGTTTATCGGGGTTTGATAAAGCTCCAAGAATTATAGAAATCGAAAATAGCCCGCCCGGAAAAGGGAGAAAATAAATATGCAAACGGGAAGCAGTGGTGGATTTAAGCTTGGAATAAACGGGTTCGGAAGGATCGGCAAGCTTACACTCTGGCACCATGTGGCACGGAAATATTTTAGTGAAATTATCATCAATATCGGGCGAACGGTCGGCACGTCCCTGGAAGACATTGCCCACTATACCGAAAGGGATTCAACCTATGGGTCGCTCCACGGGTTCCTGTACGGTCAAGCGTCAGAACCGCTCATCGAAGATCTGGATGAACAAAACGGCACCATGAACATCGATGGGGTCAAGGTTCGCTTTTTAAGGGCGGCCAGAAACCCCGCCGAGTTGAACTGGGAAAAACAGGGCGTAAAACTGGTTGTCGATACCACTGGAAATTTTCTGGATCCCACGCTCCCTCCGGATTATCCCAAGGGATCCTTGCGGGGCCATCTCGAGGCCGGCGCTGAAAAAATTATCGTTTCAGCGCCGTTTAAGTTCAAGAAGCAGGGGATGCCGATGCCCGATGACGTTGTCACCTCGGTAATGGGTATCAATGATAATGTTTACGATCCCCGACGCCATATAATCATCTCCAATGCATCGTGTACCACCACCTGTCTGGCCCATATGATCAAACCCCTTCTCAATGCATTCGGTCCTAAAAAAATCCTGTCGGCGTCCATGGCAACGGTTCATGCCGCAACCGGATCCCAGCAGGTTTTGGACCGGCTGCCAAAAACCGGGGCCGTCGATCTCCGGAAAAACAGAAGCATTATGAATAACATTATCCTGACCACCACCGGTGCCGCCAATGCCCTGAGACTGGTTATTCCGGAAATGAAGGATATCGGTTTCATCGCGGAATCGGTGAGAGTTCCCATCTCCACAGGATCTCTGATTATACTGGTGCTAAACCTGCAAGAAGAGCTTTCCGGCGAGCCCATCAGCAGAGAAATGCTCAATACGGTGTACCGGGAGGCTGCATCCGACGACCCCAAAGGGTATCTCAATTATACCGACAAGCAGAACGTGTCCGGGGATATCATCGGCATTCCCAGGGCTGCAGCGATCATCGAGGGGCATGTGACCCATACCCGAACCGCCGAACTTACCATCGACCTGGAAAAAGTGCCGGGCCTGGAAAAAGACACCCTAGGTTCGTTAAAGGACGTTCTTGTCAGAATACCCATAACCCAAGCGGTCATATACGGCTGGTACGATAATGAAAAAGGGAGTTATGTCAATATTCTCGGAGACAGGACGGTTTCCGTGGCCGAAGATATGTGATCGTATCAACCCCGGCCCTGCAAAACAGCGTCGGGGTTCGTAAAAAGTTTCCATCATAAATGGCCCCTTTTGCCCGTATTTGCGTTCTTCCGCGGGTTTTCGGCGGCCCCTCAAGAAAAATCTGCTGTTTTTTAAACCGCTTTAAGTTTTTCCCTGTTTTTCCAGCATCCGGGTTGAGTTGTTTTCGTACCCGATACCCCGCTAATACAGACATCTTTGTTTTTGTTTTTATCTTTTGCTTACCCGTTGTTTTTCTACTGCTTCAGGTATCAATATGCCGCGAATTAAGAAGGATTTTCCCTTGACAAAAAAGAGATCTATAGGTACAAGACCGCATGTTTGTTCATTTTAATCGTTTTAGAGCGTTAGCCTGCATCGTGAAATCATCAACCACAGCTTGACGGAGTTTCTATGCATACTTTAGATGATCATGCGAAAGATATTTCTGAAGATGCCGCTGGTGAAGCGGGAACAAATTCATCCTTGGAAATGAATTTAAAAAAACAAGATACGGAAGCCGGTGGAACCATCATCTTGTTTTTTATTTTGGGGCTTTTTGCCAGCCTTGTGGTCGGATGGGTCATTTTCCCCAACCTTCTTTATTCCAAGAAAAAACAGCCCATCGACTTTAACCATGTTCTTCATGTGGAAGCGGTCGACAACGGATGCGAGAGCTGTCATTTTCTTCGGGAAGACGGCACCTTCTCCGGGGCTCCAAAGCTTGCCCAATGCATCGATTGTCATGAAGAGATTCAGGGAATAAGTCCTGATGAGATCAAATTTGTAGAGGAGTACGTCTCCAAGGAAAGAGAAGTTCCATGGTTGATTTACTCCCGACAGCCCGATTGTGTTTTCTTTTCCCATGCCGCCCATATCCAGGGCGCTAAAATGGACTGTGTTACCTGCCACGGCCATATGGGCGAATCCGAAAGTTTAAAGGTCTATGAGGAGAATCGAATTACAGGCTACAGCCGGGATATCTGGGGAAAAAGTATCGGCGGATTCAAGAAGAATACCTGGGACCGGATGAAGATGGACGATTGTGCCGAGTGTCATCGGGAAAATACCGCGAATATTGAAAAAACAGATATCCAGACACCCACCCAAAGGCTGATCGATCATATCGTGAACCTGATTCCTCCGGGGACCTCGACCCTTGGCAAGGGCGGCAGTGTTCAGACAGAGAGAGATCCATGTTTCGCCTGTCACAAATAAAATCGACGTTTATGAATTTACCAATAGTTAAGGGGTAAAATAGATGAAAATTGGCAGAAGAGGTTTCTTGTCGTTCGTAATTGGCGGTGCAGCCGGTACAGCCCTTTCACCATTACCATGGAAGATGATGGATGACAGCTCCATATGGACACAAATGTGGCCGTGGACGCCGGTGCCCGAAGATGGTGAAGCCAGTTACGTCAACTCTGTCTGTACCCTCTGTCCCGGGCATTGCGGGATTACGGTACGAAAAATCGATAATCGGGCCGTTAAAATCGAGGGGATGAAAGGGCACCCTGTAAACAATGGCGGCATATGCCTTCTGGGGCTGTCAGGCCTTCAACTTCTTTATGGGCCCATGCGGGTCAAGACGCCCTTGAAAAGAACCGGGAAAAGGGGGCAAGGGCAATGGGAAAAAATTTCCTGGCATGATGCGGTTTCAGAAGTCGTGGAAAAGCTCCGGGACATAAGATCAGAAGGGAATCCCCAGACCGTGGGGGTTATCTCGGGTTCCGATCGGGGCACCGTATCTCGGCTCTTTGAAAGATTTCTCACCGCCTATGGTTCACCGAATTTTATGCGCATGCCGTCGGTTCGTGATTCCTATGAACTCACCCAATATCTGATGCAGGGCGTTCAGGCTTTGCCCGGTTTTGATTTTGAAAACGCCGACTTTGTCTTGAGCTTTGGAAGCGGTATCATCGACGGCTGGGGATCACCGGTACGGATGTCCAGAGTCCACAGCGCCTGGCAAAGTGCCGACGTGAAAGTTATTCAGATTGAGCCGCGTCTGTCCAACACTGCCGCCAAATCAGACAAATGGATCCCCATCAATCCAGGGACCGAAGGGGCGCTGGCCATGGGCCTGGCCCATGTTATCGTAAAAGAGTCATTGTACGATGCCGCCTTTGTTGAAAATGACGTTGAAGGATTTTTGGATTGGAAAAAACTTGTCATTGAAAAATACAGTCCGGACACCGTGGCATCCACCACCGGGATAGACGTCGGCACCATTGTCGTTCTGGCCCGGGGTTTTGCCAATGCCTCAAAACCGCTGGCTGTTTGCGGGCGGGGCAATGGAACCACCCCGGTCAGCCTCGATGAATGTATGGCGGTGAATGCGTTAAACGCTCTGGTGGGCAACATCAATAAAAAGGGCGGTGTTTGGGCCGTTTCCGAACCCGATTATATCAATTGGCCGGAAATTGAAACAGATGCCAAGGCCGCCGCCGGCCTGCAGCATGAACGATTGGATGGCGCCGGGAATAAAACCTATCCGTTCACCCGGTATCTGTTGCCCCGACTCCCAGAGACCATCGACGCCGGAGAAAATTATCCGTTGCAGGCACTCTTTGTATCCGGATCCAATCCCCTGTATACCCATCCGGATACCCAAGCCGTCAGGAACGCCTTTGACAAGATTCCTTTGGTGGTCAGTTTTTCTTCTTACATGGATGAAACAGCTCAAAATGCCGATCTTATCCTTCCGAATCACATCTATCTTGAACGTTATGAAGATGTCCCAACGCCGGCCGGTATGATTCAACCGGTTATCGGTCTCTCCAAACCGGTGGTTGCACCCCAGTTCGACACCCGGCATGTGGGAGATGTCATCATTGAGATGGCCAAAGGGCTGGGGGGCGTCGTCGCAAAAATGTTTCCATGGGACAGCTATGATGCCTGTCTCAAAGAGACCCTGGGCGACCGATGGAATTTTTTAATGGCGGAAGGATTCTGGTCGAACACCGGGGCGATGCCGCCGTTCTTTGGGACATCGTATGAAACGGCTTCGGGAAAATTCGAGCTGATCAACAAGGATACCGGGTCAATTCCCCAATTTAAACCGTTGAGCATCGAGGGCGACGAAAAGGATTATCCCCTTCTGCTCATCCCCTACGATTCCATGAGACTGGCATGTGGTTTTATTGGAGATCCCCCGTTTGTTATGAAAACGGTTGAGGATTCCATCCTCAAAGGTACGGATGTTTTTGTTGAACTCAATCCAAAAACTGCCAGAAATCAAGGGCTGCGTGAAGGCCAGCGGGTCGTGTTGACCACACCCAAGGGCAAAGCAGAGGTCAAGGTTCATCTTTTTGAGGGTATTATGCCCGGTCTCGTTGCACTGCCCAGGGGTCTGGGGCATACCGCCTGGGACGAATACCTGGCAGGCAAGGGGATAAATTTCAACGCGCTCATCGGTCCGATTGAAGATCCGGATTCGGGTCTGGATGCTGCCTGGGGAATCCGGGCAAAGTTAGAAAAAACCTGATCGTATTTACGGTTGAAGATAGAAAATTTTCCGGCGTATCGGTTATCTTCACGTTAATGTTGCCAATCTAAAGAGGTTCTGATGAAAGAAGGACGTACACACAAGAAATTCCAGAAATTTGGGATGGTCATCGATCTGGATAAATGCACCGGGTGCGGCAGCTGCATGGTGGCTTGTATGGCTGAGAACAATGTGCCCTTTAGGAAAGATGAGTCGAACAAACTCCTAAGTATAACATGGATGCGTGTCTATAAGTTGACCAATGGAATGCCGTTTCCGAAAACAGATGTATGCTACCTTCCCAGACCTTGTATGCAATGTGCCGGTCAACATGAAGGGCATTCACCCTGCGTATCGGTTTGTCCGGCCATCGCAACGGACTACAGCATGGAATCCGGGATTGTCAGCCAGATCTATACCCGTTGTTTTGGATGTCGTTACTGTATGGCATCGTGTCCGTATCATGCCCGCTATTTCAACTGGTGGGATCCCATCTGGCCCGACGGTATGGAAAAGTACCTGAGCCCCAACGTATCGCCCCGTATGCGCGGTGTGGTGGAAAAATGCAGTTTCTGCTTTCACCGATACCAACTGGCCAAGGACAGGGCGTTTATGGAAGGAAGACCTGAGCTCCAAGAGGATGACTATCAAACCGCATGCACCCAGGCATGCCCAGCCGGGGCCATTACTTTCGGAGATCTGAAAAATCCCGGGCATGCGGTGTCCAAAATGGTCGAACCCGACCACAAACACGGCGGCCGGCCGAAAAATCCCCATGCATTCCGGCTTCTGGAGCGGCTGGGAACCAATCCCAAGGTCTATTATCTTTCAAGTCGGGAATGGGTGCGGCGGGCCGGCGATAATTATCTGGAAAACGAAAAAAAAGTCAAAAAGCCGGTACACCACGGTTAACGGTTAACAGGAACTGAAACTGTATTTATTGAGGAGTACATAACATATGGATTCTGCATTAATACCCAAAGGCGTTAAGCGCTGCCCGTTGTGGAAATTTCTCTTGTTCATCGGTGCAGTGGGCATTGTACTGCTGTGGGGCGTTTATGCCATGTTTCTCTGCTGGTTCAAGGGGCTTAACCAGACCAACATGAACGACTACTACGGGTTTGCACTGTGGATCTGGGCCGACCTTGCCGTAATTGCGGTTGGCGGTGGTGCGTTTTTTACCGGGTTGCTGAGATATATCTTCGGAAAGGATGCCCTCAAGAACATCATCAATTATGCAGTTCTGATCGGTTTTATCTGCTACAGTTCGGCGCTGCTCATTTTAGCCATCGACATCGGGCAGCCCCTGCGGGGATGGTTTATTTTCTGGCATGCCAATGTCCATTCCATGCTGACGGAGGTGGCGTTCTGCCTCTCCTGTTATTTCGGTGTGTTGACCATTGAATATATTCCCCTTATTCTTGAAAACCGCCAAATCGACAAGGTGCCGTTCTTTCATCATCTCGGTCACAACATGCATGAAGTCATGGCGGTATTTGCTGCAACCGGTGCCTTCCTTTCCTTTTTCCACCAGGGCTCTCTGGGCGGTGTCGCGGGTGTTCTCTTCGGACGGCCCTTTTCCTTTCGGGAAGGGATTTTTATCTGGCCGTGGACCTTCTTTCTGTTTACGTGGTCTGCCGCCGCCTGCGGGCCGTGTTTTACGATTCTGGTAACAAAAATTACTGAAAAAGTGGTGGGGAAGAAACTGGTAAAGGACAATGCCATTGAACTTCTGGCCAAAATTTCCGGGTGGATGCTTCTGACATACGCCATTGCCAAGTTTATCGACACCTGGTACTGGGCCACGGTTCTGGCGCCGTCCCAGGGATTTACACTGATGGATTTTTATACCAACAATCCTTTGTATGGGATCTGGATTCTGATTACGGAAATTGCCATTTGCGGCTTTGTTCCTGCGGCCATTCTGATTACCCAAAAAGGCCGTAAAAACCCGGTGGCACTCTGGATTGCCATAAGCCTTGCGGTGGTCGGAGTTTGTCTCAATCGCTGGGTCATGGTGCTGCAGATCATGGCGGTTCCTGTCATGACATTCGATAATTGGGTTCTGTATTTCCCGAGCTGGCAGGAAGTTGCCACCACCATACTCCCGCTGGCGTACGGTGTTATTCTCATCGCAATTTCATACCGTTATCTGCCGGTATTCCCCAATGAGGCGGAGCTGAATCCCATGGAACCCTTGCCGGCAGAAGAACTCGTGGAATCGCCGGTTGATTTGGAGCCGGACTTGAAGCCGGTTGAAGCTTAAAGAAAACAGGAGGATGAGGTATGTTCCCTTTTAATTTTGAATGGATCTGGGACATGGGGCATGTGGTTTTCATGGGCGGCCTGTGGTATGCCCTCACCATATTGGGTATTGGTATGACCTACTGTATTATCAAGGCGGCCATGGATGCATCCAAGGATCATGGCGACCCTCACCATTGACATTCGAAGACATTTCTCGATTAAAAGCGCTGACCTCGCCATGAAGCCGGGGAAGCGCTTTTTTGTTTGAAAAAGGTTATATATGGACAAAATACTGGTGGAAGGCGGACATCCCCTGGCGGGAGAGGTCAGAATCAGCGGTGCTAAAAATGCCGCCCTTCCGATTCTTATATCTTCTCTGCTGGCCGATGGGTGGAATACCTATTCCAATGTTCCGG
>JAHECI010000141.1 GCA_024641825.1 Desulfobacterales bacterium
GGCTGGGAAAGATCGCCGACATAATGCGCACAAAAGGCAATATGGTACTCCCCGTATTTCCCTTTATGTTTTTGTTTCAAGTAATCTCGAATTGAAGCGATGATCGCACCATAGAGATGACCCGTCATATCGGATTTTTTATTGTAATTTTTTATCTGCCCGAGCACCATTTCAGGCGTTACCCTTGTTTGTCCGGGGTTGCTCACATAGTGATTGGGTCTTTCTATTCCCATGGCTTTTGTCTTTAACATATCCGCACCTGCAGCGTTGTACCATTTTTTGTACCCGGCTGCTTTTGCGATGGCCATATGGGTTTCATCATGCCATGGGTATGAATACTCCGTAAAACCGATGACCAAGAATATGGCAAGGATCGTACTGATCGAATATTTTGCTTTCATTTTTTCATTTCCGTGGACTGCACCTTCGGCGATCTATTCACGATCGATCGGGAACCGGGATCCGTGATCACACCTCGCCCCTTTCTTTCATTTTTTGAATCTCTTCTTCTCTTAATGCACGCTTAAAATATTTCTCGGTCACCGTCATCGGCAAATCATCTCTGAATTCAACATATTTGGGAACCGCATAAGCGGCCAGGTTTTCCCGGCAGTAATCGATGATATCCTGTTGGCCGATCTTTCCTTTATAATCATCTTTCAATCTGACAAAAGCCTTAATTCTCTCGCTCCCCGGTCTTTTGGAATCCGGAATACCAATGGTCACGGCCCCGGCCACCGCAGGATTTTGAAACAAAAGATCGTCAATTTCTATGGAGTATACCTTCATCCCGGAAATGTTGATCATATCCTTGATTCGGTCGACCACATAAAAATAACCGTTCTCATCCATCTTGCAAAGATCACCGGTTCTCAGCCACCCGCCGTCTTCAAGGCCGGATCCCGGCTCCGGCCAGTAGCCCTTCATCACCTGGGGTCCCCTCAACCAGAGTTCCCCCACATCCCCAAAAGGAACCTCTTTTCCGGTTTCCGGATCAACCAGTTTCACCTCGGTATCGGGAACGGGGATGCCAACACCGGGGGTGGTGGACGTCGCAAAACGGGTGATTTTCGAAAAGACGCTGATATTAATATGGCTGATGCATTCCGTAAGACCATACCCTTCGGATACCGGCATCTTAATTTTTTCCTCGATTTTTTTAGCCACTTCCGTGGGAAGAGGCGCCGCAGCCGAAACAACCATCACCGGCATCCGTTTAATTTTTGTTTCCGATTGGGCTAAATTTAAAAGCTGGGTGGGAACCATACATATCAGAAACGGGCGATATTCATTCATCAATTGCGCAATCATTTCCGTATTCCTGGGATCCGGGACCAAGAATATTTTCAGTCCCCAATAGATGCACGATTGCATCAGATAATGTCCATAGGAATGAAAAATGGGGATGGGCAATAAACTTGAGGCTCTCCCTCTGTAGGTGGGAAGGGGCGCCATCATCCAGGGGAGTCCCTGAAGGATACTGGCCATCCGCTGAAAGTGGGTAATCATCACGCCCTTTGGCGTTCCGGTGGATCCGCCGGTAAACGCCAAAACCGCAAGATCTTCTAATGGATCGATTTCAACCTCCGGCGCCTGGGGATCATGATCTGCAATCAATTTTCTGAAACTGTAGGTGCCTGGTATTTCTGTCATCGCTTGGGATTGGGCAGGAGAATAATCTTTGACCGAAGTGACAATAATGTTTTTAAGCCCGGTTTTTTCTTTGACGGAATCGATGAGATCCAAGTTCTCATCGAGGCAGAAAATTGTTTCAGCCCCCGAATCTCGTGCTTGACGGATGAGCTCGGGTGCTTTCAACAGTGGACTGCTGGGGACAAGGGTCCCACCGGCCTTCAGCACCGCAAAATCGCTGATGATGAACTGGGGACCGGTGGGAAGAAAGACGATGATGTTGTCCCCTTTCTTAACGCCGAGATTCACCAATGCGTTTGCCAATGAATCCACCTGATGCTTCAGCGTTCGATACTTCATCCGATTCCCGAAATAATCATACGCATCCTTTCCGGGAAACTTTTCTGCGATTTCGTCTAAGATTGAAAATAAAGGTTTTACGGGATAATCGATGGTGGTTTTGAGTTTAAACGCTCCGACCTTATAACTCTTCAACCAGGGTTTTTCCGCATAAGAGGTCATGGTGCACCCCCTCCATAAATGTGTCCGATAACATCATCCAGACCTAATTCTTTCAGTTTTTTCGGGGTCGGCTTGCCGGTGGCCTTATCCCATCCGCGGAATTCATAATAAGGATCCAAAAGAATATCCAGGTGATTGACATGCCCCTGGGCCGGGCCCTCTGGAAGGGGGTCTTCCAATAATCTTTTCGGCAGTGTATCGTCCGCACGGGTAAGTCCTTCTCTGATATTGAAGGCCCTTTCCAGATTGTAAATTCTTTCGCCGATTCTCCTGAACTCATCGACACCGAAAGCCCAGCCGGTAACTGCGGAAATAATTCGTGTAATCTCCTGGGCGTCTGAAGTCATTCCCATGAATTTACACAATCCCACTGCATCAAAAACCGTCAGGGCGTCTTCCAAATCTTTGACCACCTTGGCTTCCTCGGGATTTTCAATGAGCGGATCTTCGATCTCACTTTCTTCGATAACCAGGAAGGGACTGGCAAGATACGTCGGGCCTTGGACATAGCCGGTGATATGATCACCGCCCCGATTGGCCGTGGCAAAAGCAAGACCGGTAATCTTTGCAGCCCGTGAATCATACGCCGGCAATTCAAGGCCCTTGACATTCATGGCAAACCGCTCCGAACCCTGCCCCAGTCTTTGAGCCATAACCCGTGTTCCCTCGGCCAGAAGATCTCCCACCCCTTCCCTTTTGGCAATTTTGTGAACCAGGGCAACAATCGTTTCGGAATCGCCAAAACATATCTCCATCCCTCCGGCGGCGTCTTTGGTTAGAATCCCCTTTTCAAAACACTCCATGGTGAAGGCAATGGTGCTGCCGCATGAAACGGTATCCAGGCCATAATCATTACAAAGATAGTTGGCCATGGTAATGGATTCCATATCGGAATTGTCACACATGGCCCCGAGAATCGCCACGGTTTCATATTCCGGGCCTTCTCCTTTAAGGCCTTTATACGGGCCTTTCTTGATTTCGGTATCCCGACCGCATTTTATGGGGCAGGCAAAGCAGCCAACCGCTTCTACAAGAACCTTTTCATTCAGGGCCTCCCCGTTAATCTCTTCGGCATAGGTGCAAACGCCGGTTTGCCAGTTTCGGGTCGGCAACCCCCCACAGACGTTGACGATATCCAATACCAAATTCGTTCCATATCCTTGCAAGCCGGCACCGAGTATATTCTCACCCAGGAGATCATACTGTTTTTTAGACACTGCTTTAAAGGTATCTTTATCCGCAATCTTGATTTCTTTACGCCCTTTTACGGCGATGGCTTTCAACCTTTTGGATCCCATTACCGCCCCCAGGCCGCATCGACCCGCTGCCCGATGGAGATCATTCATGATCGCAGCGTATTTGACAAGATTCTCTCCGGCCATGCCGATACTGGCCACATTGAATTTATCCCCCAATGTTTCTTTGAGCATCCCGGTGGTTTCCGAAACATTTTTCCCCCAAAGATCACCGGCGTCGCAAAGTTCGACGTCTCCATCGTCAATTACCAGATAAACGGGCTTTTCCGAAATGCCTTCGAATATAATTCCATCGAAACCCGACTGTTTGAGATCCACCCCCCACCGGCCCCCGGAATTGGACTGGGCCCATATACCGGTCAACGGAGATTTCGCGACAACACTGTAGCGGGCAGCGCTTGGTGAAAGGGTTCCGGTCAAAAGACCGGACATGAAGATCAGCTTGTTTTCCGGTCCTAACGGTGATATTTTCGGTTTAACTTCATCAAAAAGATATCTGCTGGCAAGACCCCGTCCGCCTAAATATTTCTTTGTCATTTCTTCGGAAATTTCTTCTTGGAAAATTTTCCGATCCGTCAAATTCACCCTCAAGATCTTTCCCATTAATCCAAACATGGTGTCACCTCCCGGCCATGGGTCTCAAATACCAAAATCTGTTTTCAATTCTTGGAGAAAGGCCTTAAACCCAAGAAAAGCTTCCGGTTCCAAATCATCCGGGAATTTATCGCTCACTTCCCCCGCCAGATCCACCAATCGGATGGCCGCTTGGGCCGCCGCTGCCAATTTTGCCGCTTTTTTGAAATTGAAAGGGACCAATTTGAGCTTATTGGTGGCGATCTCCCGGACGACGTTGAGATCCTTTTTTAACACCTTTTTCCATCGTTCATAACTGGCTTCAAGAACATAATCGGCACTTCTTCCGACATCACCGGGAACCATTTTAACCGAATGGCACTGTCCATGCCATAAGTCCATAAAAACAAATAGATCCGCATCCAGTCCCGACGCTGAATCCGCCTTGAAAACCAGAGTGACGGATCCCTCCCAGGTTTTGGCAACCTCTTGATAGCGTCGGTCATTTTGAATCTTTTCTTCAACCTCAGACGCCCATTCCGGACTCAAAACCATGTAAGGTTTTGATTGGGATGCTTTTCTGTTCGTTACCAATGTTGCGTATTTTTCTTCCCAGTCTTCGGATTCGGCATTATTCATATTTAATCTCCTAAGATATTAGACCGTCTTATAATGGCGGTTACGAGTTCATCAATAATGCTCCAAAAGAAAAGGCCCCCCGTTCATCCTCCGGCAATAGCCGGGAAAAGCGCCACTTCATCTTCGGCTTTCAATGGGGTATCCAAGCGATTCGGCAAGTAGATGTAGTGACGGCCGTTCACTAAAACGCGAACGTGACGATGGAGCGTATCCGTTTTTGAATCAAAAATCGCATCCTTGAAGTCTGGTCCAAATATTCTGGACAAATCCCTTAACACATCCTTTATCGTAGCGTTTTCTATTTCCATTTCAAACGTGGCGTTACCCCTCATCGCCTTTTTCAAGGTGAGATATCCTTTGACCTGGATCTTCATTTCAGAAACTCTCTTATCCTTCTTGATATGATGAGGTTGTGAAAAATATGAAACATGTTCAGGACCCGGCATTCTTGACAACGCATCTTATTTTCGGTATCTGATTTATGATTTTCGTTTTCTGCGGCCCATTGCCGCTGCATACCGGACAGTCTATGTATTATGATTCATTCGGATACAAATGACAATGTGAATTTTTCGCCAATGCCGCTTTCCAAAATAGGATTCCATTCAAATGTGTAATGCTTCCATCAGTTAAACGGCTTAACCGTTTTTGGGGGCGTATCCTCAAGGAGATATTATGAAAGATTATAGACCCATCGGCAACAAAACTCAACTCTACGCTGTGATTGGCAATCCTGTTGCTCACAGCCTTTCTCCGGCGATTCACAATGCCGCCTTTGCTGCCCTGGATATCGATTCCGTTTATGTGGCGTGTCGGGTGGAAGATATCAAAAATGCATTGGCGGGCATGAGGGCGCTGGAGAACTTCCACGGCATGAGCGTCACCATTCCCCATAAAATCGAAGCAATGAAATACCTTGATGAAATTTCGGAGATCGACCGGAACATCGGTTCCATCAATACGGTTATTCATGAAAAAGGCAAGCTGGTCGGATTGGGTACCGACGGACCGGGCGCCTTAAAGGCCATTGTCGATGCAGGCATGGAAATTGACGGCAAAAATATTTTAATGCTGGGCTCAGGCGGCGCGGCAAGGGCGATTGCCTTTACCCTTGCCCGAAATACCCGACTGGAAAAACTTACGATTTTGGACATTGACGGGCCCATGCTTCGGCAGTTGACAACGGATTTAACGGCCGGAACAGATGCTTCCATCAAATCTGAGTTGCTCAACGAAAATTCTCTTGCCTCGTCCATGGAGATTGCGGATTTAATCGTCCACTGCACGCCGGTGGGCATGCATCCAAAAAAAGATGCCTCCCTGATTCCTGCCGAGTTATTTCGAACCGGGCAGGTGGTCTTTGACATTGTTTATACACCCCTTGAAACAAAACTCCTTGCCGAGGCAAGGTCCCGGGGCCTTAAGGTAATTTACGGCGTCGAAATGTTTATCAACCAGGCGGTGTTGCAGTTTGAACGTTTTACAGGCGTTGACGCACCGGTTGAGGTGATGCGTCGTGTGGTGATGGAGCATTTGGGATCATGAATATCGTACTGATCGGATATCGGGGTACCGGAAAAAGTGTGGTGGGAGAACTTCTCGCTTTGCATCTTGGAATGCACTGTATCGGTATGGATGCGAAAATTGTCGAACGGGCGGCCATGTCGATTCCGGAAATCGTCGAGAGATTCGGTTGGACCCGATTCCGGGATTTAGAATCTGAAATCGTTCTGGAATTATCAGAACTCGACAATATTGTTATCGATACCGGCGGCGGGGTTATTGAACGACCTGAAAACATCGAGGCTTTGAAAAGGAACTCCCGCATATTTTGGTTACGGGCTTCGGTGGATACCATCGTTACGCGAATTCAAGCAGACACCCAGCGGCCGGCATTGACCGACGGAAAAACGTTTACCGAAGAAGTGGCCGAAGTCCTGGAGCAGAGGATTCCCAAATACAAGCGCGCCGCTCAGTACGAAATCGATACAGATGCATTAACGCCGGAGCAAGTCGCAGGAAAGATTGTCGAGATCTTTGAGCAAGGATAGACCAAAGCCGATTCCTCAGGCCCGGTTTCTTTTCTCCCGTAGACAAGGACACGGGGGTTAAACAATGTTCATCCAGACACAATCCAAGCCGTCCAACATGACATGGATGACCAACCCGAATCCCAAAATCCGGGTCTTGGGTATGGCAGCAAGTATGGCATATACAGCGATTGCCGGAAACGAGTGCAAAGGATGAAAGTTTATTCCGCACCGATTCGGATCGTAGATGGGGTGGGCCAGTAAATGATCCAGGTCGATGATCATGGCTGACATCATCACCAGCCAAGCTGTTTTCCATCGATCCGGATACAGGAGTTTGGACGCAGCTGCAGGTACGAGGAGGTGGAGCCCAAGATGTGCTATCGGACGAAACATCGGCGGTTTTCTTTCTGCCTTTCGGATGTAAAGGGCACCCCACCCCCTTCATTGTTTTAAAAATGGGGCAATACCCGTTCGTATAACTTACCGGCCGGGAATCAAAACTGTGGACCCGGTTGTCTTACGATCCTCGAGATCCCGATGGGCTCTGGATGCCTCGGAAAGCGGGTATGTTTGTCGGACCTCGATCTTAACCACGCCTTTTTCCACAACCGTGAACAGGTCGTGGGCATTTGCGAGTAAATCCTCCCGCTTGGCAGTATAGGCCATAAGGCTCGGCCGGGTGAGGAACAAAGAACCTTTGGCAGCGAGAACCCCGGTATCAAAAGGCGGTATTGGGCCGGAAGACTGGCCAAAACTGACCATCATTCCCATGGGTCGTATACAGTCGAGTGATTTCATGAAGGTGGACTGGCCCACGGAGTCATATACCACATCGACCCCCTTCCCACCGGTAATCTCCCGAATCCTTGAGACAAAATCCTCATCGCGGTAGCGGATGGGATGATCGCAGCCATGGCCCATGGCGAGTTCAGCTTTTTCGG
>JAHECI010000008.1:0-23907 GCA_024641825.1 Desulfobacterales bacterium
CTCCTCATTTTTACCGGTCCTCTCGTGAATACCCGCTCTCCCACATCCGGACGGATGACCATCATGTCCCGATCACCGCTCACCGGCACTGTGGGGGATTCTTCCGTGGGCGGGTCCTTTGCCCATCAATTGAAAAAGGCCGGCTTTGACGGGATTATTATCATCGGAAAATCCGATACGCTCTGTGGCATAGAGATTCACGATCAAACGATCCGTATCGTCGATGCCGCGCACTTTGCCGGCGGCAAAATCGGTGAGGTCCATTCGCTGCTCAAAGATAAAGGATCGACAGCGATTATCGGGCCGGCAGGGGAAAATGGCGTTCTTTTTTCCAGCATCATCGTGGATCGGCATTTTGCAGCCGGCAGAACCGGCATCGGACGGGTCGCCGGTTTCAAAAACTTAAAATATCTTACCGTAAAGGGAACCGGGAGAACGAAAGTCTTTGATCCAGAAGGGTTAAGATCCGCAAGGGAAGATGTACTCCGGCTTGCATCTGCTTCGCCGGTTCTCTTGGGAGAATACGGAATCTCACGTTTCGGCACCGGCGCTCTCTACGACCTGATGGATGCACGGGGCATGATGCCCACCGACAATTTCCAGAAGACTCGGTTTGGCAATGCCTCCCGAATGAACGCATATGCTTTCAAAAAGCGATACAGCCCCAAAAAAACCGGATGCCGGGGATGCCACATTTTGTGCAAAAAAATAACCGAGCGTCGAACCAGCATGCCCGAATTTGAGACCATGAGTCATTTCAGTGCCCTGTTAGACAACAGAGATATTGACGCTGTGGTCCAGGCCAACAGGATGTGTAATGAAATGGGGATGGATACCATTTCAGCGGCAGCGACTCTGGCCTGTTTTTCGGAAATTTCAAAACAGAAATTATCGTCTCAAAAAATTGTGTCCCTCCTCCGGGATATGGGAAGAAACAAGGGAATCGGTGCTGAACTTGGCAACGGTGCGACCCTATATGCACAGCGCTGTGGCCGCCCCGATCTTGCCATGACGGTCAAAGGCCAGGAGTTGCCGGCCTACGATCCAAGGGGTGCCTACGGGATGGCCCTGGCATATGCCACATCTTCACGGGGCGGGTGTCATTTGAGAGCCTATCCGATCAGCCACGAAATTTTAAGAAAACCGGTTGCCACCGATCGCTTTTCTTTCAGAGGCAAAGGGAGAATGATAAAGATCGGTGAAGATTTGAATGCAGCCGCCGATTCTCTTACGGCATGCAAATTCATATTTTTTGCGGCATCCCTCGAAGAGTATGCCCGGATTTACACCGCCGTGACCGGGGTAAAAACATCCGGTCAGGATCTCTTTGAAACCGGCGAACGCATCAATTATAACGAACGGATGATGAACGCCGCCAACGGCTTCAGCCAAAAAGACGATGATCTCCCGGACCGTTTTTTTAAATCGCCGGGGGACAGCGACGGCCGTATCCAGATTAAGTCCATAGACCGAGCAGCGTTTTTATCCGAACGTTCCAATTATTATCGGGCGAGGAAGCTGAACAAGAACGGCATGCCGATTCCAGAAGTTGCGCGGCAGCTGGGTTTGGAGCCTTTAAAACCCTCCGAAGGTGACCTATAAATCCATGAATCAATTTTTTCGCACCTACGAAGACAAGCTCATAAAGAGCGGCCTGGCCGAAGCCGGGGCACCGTTACTGGGGTGTTTGGATGCCGACCTTGAGTGGAACCGAACGGACCCGAATTTTCCCCTGTTTGAAGCCATATTTGAAGGCCTGAACATCAATTCTATTATTTATTCTCGGCCTGCCGAGCCCTATCGCAGCATCATCGATTATTTGGCGGAGACCTCCAACGGGATCATCCTGCCCCAGGATTGTGAAACCCGAACGTTTCTCCACGATCTTCCGGTTTCATTCCAGTTTTTGACGGATGAAATTACTTCGATCTTGAAAAAGCGTAAAAGCATCA
Source organism: Desulfobacterales bacterium (assembly GCA_024641825.1). GTDB lineage: Bacteria > Desulfobacterota > Desulfobacteria > Desulfobacterales > UBA11574 > JAAXQD01. Next base: position 1,953 of record JAHECI010000008.1, read on the forward strand.
TCATTCCGGGCAGGGGTATTATCACGTATGGTATGGTGGGCATGGAGCAGGCGTATGTCACATACGCCTCGGTATGTTTTGCATGTTTTATCAAATTCTTTTCCGATTTCCTCCGGGATGCAAAAAGGGGAAATGTTGATGAACGGAAACGGAACCTGTTTGACGGCATCGTAAAGCAGCTCGATTCGCCGGCCGTGTTTCACGGCGCTTTGATGAAGGGACCGTTTAATTCGGCAGACAGGGTTTGCGAAGGGATCCAGGAAGCGGGGCGGCGGATCGTCGAGCACCGGTTGGTCGATTCATATTTCGGTAACATCTCGTTTTGCCACGGCCGGACACTTTATATCAGCCAAACCGGAAGCAGTCTGGACGATTTGAAAGGATGTATCGATCCGTGCCCCCTGGACGGCTCGTCTTGCGTCCCCATTACCGCTTCCAGCGAACTTCCCGCCCACCTGAAAATTGTGCAGACAACCGGACATCGCGCCATCCTCCACGGGCATCCCAAATTTTCAGTCATACTTTCCATGGACTGCGACATTGAACACTGCAAATGCCGGGGGGCGTGCCATCTAAAATGCCCCCATGACCGGTCTGTCCGCGGTATTCCCATTGTTTCCGGGGAAGTGGGTTCAGGTCCGAACAGCCTGTGCAACACCGTTCCCGAAGCCATCAGGCGTGAACCCGGCGTCATCGTCTATGGCCACGGAGTCTTTACAGCGGGGAGAATGGATTTTAACCAGCCGTTTAAAAACCTTATTCAAATCGAAAACAATTGCCGGGAGGAATATTTTGATAGAATCAGGCGAGCTTCTATAATAAATCCAAAACTTCCGTAATATTGTCCAAAAGATCGACGATCAGAAGCTTGTTTCTTAATAGAGAGCCTCTGCCCAAAATTATTTTGACAACTTCAGTGGTTTCAAGGGCAGCAAGAACCGAAACCGCCGACGAAAGGCAGCCCAGCGAGGCTTCGGCGCCCCTTGATTTGAGGTGGTCCGGTTGACCATATATCAACTCCAACCCTCGGTCCTCGGGAAAAATCGTGGTGATGTGTCCGGACAGACCGGCGACAGCGGAGGATACCAGGGGCGATCCAGTTTTTTTTGAGGCGTTTTCCAGAATAAACCGGGTTTTTATATTATCGAGACAGTCAACGATGACATCTGATCCCGGGATAAGGGCGTCGGAATTCCTGTCATCCAGATATTCATCGTGTCTGTGAACGGTAATCGACGGGTTTATTGCGTTGATCCGCTCGACGGCGGCTTCTGTTTTGTATTTTCCCATGGTTTCACGGGTACATAAAAATTGCCGATTCAGATTGCTGGCTTCAAAACGGTCGCCGTCTATGAGGTTAAGGGTGCCGATGCCCGTACGGGCCAGAATTTCCGAAACCGTCCCACCCAGCCCCCCCAACCCCACGATGCTGACCTGTGATTTCAAGAGGCTCGCCTGGTCTTCGGGGGAAAATGTCTTCATATTTCGCGCATAGCGTTCGGGTACAATCCCTTCCTCAAGGGCGATAATTTCAATTTTTCGGCGGTCAACTTTAAATGACGTTGCAAGACGGGGAACATCCTCGGGAGAGATGCTGGTATAATCCGTATCGTCGGGATACTTTTTCGGGCGGGATATCTCTTTTAATTTTTCGATAATTTGAGTTCTCAAAAAATCATCCTCCTCCCACGGGCGGGAAGATCCCTAAACGGTCACCGTCGGCTAAGGTGGATGTCAGATGGCCCTTAATGCCGTTGATAAAAATAAGCCTGACATCGTCTTCAGGGACACCGAGCTTTTCGAGGAGGTGTTTCACGGTAGTTCCGGGCGCTATTGGATAGCGGTCTCCTGAATTCGGCGTGAATCGACTCAGTGTGGCAAAAAATTTTAAGGTAACATGCACCATCATGTTTATTCCAAATAAATGATGTGGATTGAATCTTGATGGAATCGTAAAAACGATATTTTCTCGCAAAGTCGACAAGAACGCCAAGAAAAATCATTTAATCAAAAGAATTCCTCGATGCTCTGCATCGGGGTAGTTCATTATTAATCAGTAAACTTTGTGGCCTTTGCGGCTTGGCGTTAGATTTTGACTTTTTACGAGTTTGTCAATCTTTATAAACCTTTAGATACGGCTCCCGCTCCATCTCAGTTTGGCCTTGAGAACGTCAAAATAATCCTGGTCGGGCATGGTGATCATGTTAACGGGATAGGCGCCTTTCCGGATAATGATGGTGTGGGTTTCATTGATCTCGATGCCGGCCTGTCCGTCGAATGTCAGCATGATATCCGAGGACTTTTTTTCAAGTCTTATTTTGATACACGCCGAATCAGAGACGATCAACGGCCGGTTGGTGAGGGTAAAGGGGCATATGGGTGTCATTAAGATGCCCGGAACAGCAGGATGAATAATGGGGCCGCCGGCGGCCAGGGAGTAAGCGGTCGAACCGGTGGGGGTTGCAACAATGAGTCCATCCGCACTGTAAGTGGTCAGATACTGATCGTTGATGTAGGTTTCTATATGCGCAAGTCTGGCAAGTGCCCCCTTGTTGATGACAATATCGTTCAACACAGTTTCACATACCAGTTCTTCCTCCTTGCGAATTACTCGAACCAGAAGGCGCATCCTCGGTTCTGTGGTAAATTTATTGTTTAATACCGCTTCGGCAACAGTAAAAAGGCTCTCTTCTGCAATTTCAGCCAGAAAACCGACTTCACCGAATTTGACGCCGAGAATCGGTATCTTCTGATCTCCTATCCAGCGGACCGCGCTCAAAAAAGTTCCGTCTCCCCCCAGTACGAAGACACAACACAGATCCGCCGGAGCAAATGATTTGTCTTTGTCCGAAATTCTTTGCTTTGGCGGCACGTTCTCTCTTCTGACGATTTCAATATTTTTTGATCGAAGCCAACGTTCAAGTTCATCGGCCTTCTTAATTGCTTCGGTATCCGGTTTTACGACAATCCCAATTTTTTTCACAATAAAGGGTTGCTCCTTTTTTTTGTATTCCTCTGTTCTGAATTCGCAGCACGGGTGGGATTTCTTTCCGAAAATGATTCAAATCTAGCAGTATGTATACTAACATCTTATCGAAACAGCAAGAAAATTCTGGGAGCACTAAAGAGCAGATTTGCTGAACTTTAAAGCCTTTTCACATTAAAGGAGGGGATTTTCTTCCACTGAATTTCAGGACAGGATAAAGTACCTTTGGGAGACATGTGGATCACTCACCCAAATAGGCTTTTTTCACCTCCTCATTCTTGAGCAGTTCCGCCGAGGAGTCGGCAAGGACGATTTCACCGGTTTCAATTACATATCCCCGGTGGGAAAATTGTAAAGCGAGTTGGGCATTTTGCTCTACCAATAGAATAGTCATGCCTTGTTCGTTGATCTGGCGGATAGTCTCGAAGATGGAATCGACAAGGATTGGTGCCAGGCCCAGAGATGGCTCGTCGAGCAAGAGAAGTCTGGGTCGTGCCATAAGGGCGCGGGCGATTGCCAGCATCTGCTGTTCGCCACCGGAAAGTGTGCCCCCGTGCTGTTTGCGGCGCTCACGCAGAACCGGAAAAAGCCTGAATATCCGCTCAAAGTCCTCTTTGACCCCGTTCTTGTCCTTTCTTAGATAGGCACCCAAGTCGAGGTTCTCCATGACCGTGAGCAGCGGGAAAATCATCCTACCCTCCGGAACCTGGCAGATGCCCATCTGAACGATATTGTCAGGACGCACAGCGACGATCGACTGGCCCTGGTAGAGGACATCGCCCTCTACCGGGGTGAGAACGCCGCTGATGGTCATCAGCGTGGTAGATTTACCCGCGCCGTTGCCTCCGATGAGACAGACGATCTCCCCCTCTTCCACTTCAATGGAGATTCCTTTGAGGGCACGTATGTTTCCGTAGTAGGTTTTAACGTTATCCAGCTTAAGCAGCACCAGCGGCTCCTGTGCCCAAATAGGCCTCGATAACTTTAGGATTGTTTTGAACGTCCTGGGGCTTTCCCTCTGCCAGCCATTCACCGTGATTAATGACTACCACGCGTTCACAGACCCCCATAACTACTTTCATGTCATGTTCGATCAACAAAACCGTGATGCCTTTGTCCCTGATGCGATGAATCAGGCCCATGAGATCGCGGGATTCCTGGGGGTTCATTCCGGCGGCCGGTTCATCAAGCATAAGCAAGCACGGCTCGGTAGCCAACGCCCTGGCGATCTCGAGGCGGCGCTGGTCACCATAAGGCATGGAACTGGCGATTTCTTCACCGCGGCCCTTGAGCCCGGCGAACTCGAGAAACTGGTTGGCACTTTCGGTAATCGCCTTTTCTTCTGCCCGCTGGAACTTGTTCCGGATTACGGCACCGAAAAAGAGAGACCGGGTTCTACAATGACGACCAATCTTGACATTATCGACCACTGTCAGGTTGTCAAAGAGCCGGATATTTTGAAATGTCCGGGCGATTCCCAGGGCAGTGACCGCCTCCGGCTTCTTACCGCTGATGGAGATGGTGCGGCCACGGTTGGCAAACAAAATCTGACCCTCGGTCGGCCTCTCAATACCGGCAACGCAATTAAAGAGCGTCGTCTTCCCGGCACCATTCGGCCCAACAAGGCCGATGATTTCGCCTCTATTTATGTTAAAGGAGATATCATTTAAGGCCAAGAGCCCGCCAAAGCTTTTATAAAGCTCCTTTATTTCTAAGATCGGTGTCATTGTTTCATGCCTACAGAAGCCTTAACTTTCTTTCTTTTGACCCGGCCTGCTCGCATTTTAGCGGCTACCGCCGGGATGGGCATCATGCCTGCCGGGCGATAGCGCATCATAAGAACCATAATAAGACCAAAAGCCAAAAAACGGACCTCCACTGGGAGACCTAAAAGGGGTAGCAGTTCACGAAGTATTTCGCTCAGCGAAACCAGTACTACGGCTCCGATCATCACACCCCATATGTTGCCCATGCCCCCGAGCACGATCATACACAAAATCAGAAAGGATTCCCAGAACTTAAACATGTCCGGTGACAGGAATGTCACCCACCTGGCAAAGAAGCTGCCGCCTACTGCGCCGAAGGCGGCGCTGATGGCAAAGGCGATGACCTTATAGCCCAGCAGGTTGATGCCGCATGAGACGGCGGCTACCTCGTCATCTCGAATGGCAAACCAGGCCCTTCCCAGACGGGAGTCCTGGATGCGGTACATGACAAAGACAGTTGCCAGGACCATGACGATGGCAAGATAATAGTACGGCAACTCTCCCACAAATTCCCATTTAGGGATGCCAAAGAGGGTGAGATCGATCGATACCACATCAATGCCGGGCAGGCCAAGTGGCCCCCGGGTGAGCCAGATCTCATTGGTCAGAAAGAGTACGACCAGTTCTGAAAAGCCGAAGGTTACAATGGCAAAGTAATCGCCGGTGAGCCTGAGTGTTGGGGCGCCCAGTAGAATGCCCCAGATGGCCCCATTGATGAAGGCTAAGGGAATAATTACCCAGTATGAAAGGCCAAAGTGATAGGTAAGGAGCCCCGAAGTGTAGGCCCCGATGCCGTAAAACCCGACGTAGCCCAAGTCCAGCAGTCCGTTGAAGCCGGGCACGATGTTTAACCCTAAGGCCAGAATCATGTAGAGAAAAATGAGGATAGCAATATGGAGCATGTAATCCGTTACAAAGGGAAAAAATGGCAGGATCAAGGCAAAAATCAACAGGCCGATCCTTATTTTAGTGCCGCGGGTTAAGTTTTGTAATTTCAAATTGTCCATCTCACATACTCTTTTTGGTTTCCTTGAGAACCTTGCCGAATAAGCCCGCCGGTATAAAGATGATGACGATGATCATGACGGCGTAGGAGATCCCGTCCCGGTAGAGCGAGCTTAAATATCCCGCGCCAAAGGCTTCGGCCAAACCTAACACAACCCCGCCTAACATGGCACCGGGCACCGAACCAATGCCGCCCAGCACTGCAGCGGCAAATGCCTTGACCCCGGCGACATAACCCATAGTTGGGTACAGCGAGTTGTAGAAAGCAGCCACCATGATGCCCGCGGCCCCGCCTAAAGCCCCGGCCAGGGCGAATGTATAGGAGATTACCCTGTTGACGTTTATCCCGACCAGGGCAGCCATGGTTTGATTCTGGGCCACGGCCCGCATTGCCTTGCCCCATGGGGTTTTTTTGATGATAAGGTTGAGGCCAACCATCATGACAATGGTTACGCCAAAGATAAAGAGATGAAACCAGGAGAGATTGACTCCGCCAAAGCTGACGGCCATTTTCTCAAAATAGACGGGGAGTGCCTCATTAGGGAATGGCTTGGGGCGGGAACCCCAGATGACCATGGCCAGGTTTTGAAGGAAAATCGACATTCCGATGGCCGTAATCAGCGCGGCCAGACGGGGTGATTGTCTCAACGGGCGATAGGCGACGATGTCCAACAACACGCCGCAGATCGAGCAGCAGGCCATTGACAAAAAAAAAGCAACGTAAAAGGGCAGACCCAGGAGACTGATAAAAGTAACGGCGAAAAATGCGCCCAGCATGTAGATTTCACCGTGGGCAAAATTGATGAGCAGAATAACGCCATAAATCATGGTGTAACCCACTGCGATCATGGCGTATATTCCGCCTATGGTCAGTCCGTTTACAAGCTGCTGTAAAAACAAGCGCCTCCTATTATACGGTAAGGAACGGCGCCGAAACCCGAAAGTCCCGGCGCCCGTATTGGTTTATCTAAATTATTTGATCAACTATTCGGCCGCTACGAACTTGCCATTCTTGACCAGTTTAACGAAGGCGGGTTTGGAACAATCGCCCTTCTTGTCAAAGTAGGTCACACCGGTGATACCCTCGTAAGCATTGGCTTCAGAGTTAATCGCGGCCAGGCCGTCTCGGATCTTTTTCCGTTCAGGCCCGGTTTTGGCAATGACCTGGGCCAGAATACCCAGACAGTCATAGGCATTGGCGCTCATCCAGTCCACATCACGGTCATAGGCCTTTTTGTAACGTTCCGCGAAGTCCTTTCCCGCCGGGCCTGCCGACGCTGCCAGGAAGGGAACCGTGCAGTAAGTGTTTTCGGCTGCTTTGCCGCCGATTTTGATGTAGTCTTCGTTATCAATGCCGTCAGCACCGAAAAGCGGACCTGTGAAGCCCAGCTTACGGCTTTGGCCGGCGATCAGAGCACCCTCCGGATGGTAACCGCACAGGAAGATCGTCTCAGGCTTATCAGTCAAAAGCTTGGTCAGCTGAGGCGTGAAGTCGGTCGTCCCTGTCATATACGCCTCGGCGCCGGTCACAGTCACACCGGCGTTCTTGGCTCCTTCCACGAAGGCATTTTTGAGGCCGATGGCATAGTCGTTGTTCTCATAGAAAATAGCTACTTTCTTCTTGCCCAGCAACTTCGGCACGACATACGAGGCCAGGTAGTTGCCCTGAAAGTCGTCTGTGTAGCAATTTCGAAAAAACCAGCCTTTGCCCACATCGCCAATGGTCGGATTGGTAGAGGTGGGAGATATGGTGGGAAGCCCTGCCCGAACATAGATAGGCATGGCAGCGAGAGTAGCTGACGAACACAGGTGGCCAATGACTGCCACGATGCTTTTGTCCGCTGCGAATTTAGAACCCACCGTACCGGCGTCTTTAGGTTGGCAAAGATCGTCACCCCAGACGAGTTCGATCTTTTGACCGTTGATGCCGCCGGCATCATTGATTTCTTTAAGTTTTAGATTAACACCGGCCTTGATATTATCGCCGTATGCAGCCAAATTCCCCGTATAAGGGGAAGCGACACCGATCCTTATGTTTTCGGCAGCCATGGCGGTTGTGGTCATGCTGAAGACCAATGCCAGAGCCAGGACCAGACCCACAAAAAAAAGAGCTTGCTTATTCTTCATGACGATTCCTCCCTTGTTTAAGTGTTAATGTGTCACAATAACCCGAAAAACCAAGGTTTTTAATGAAAAGCTCTCGTCTATTGTGAGAAAAATAATAGGTAAAAGGCCATAGGGTGTCAAGCACAATTTCCCGTCGTGATTAGAAAGCATGGGTTTTAAGTTGTCAATTTCAATGAAAAAAAACTTTAGTTCCAAAACCCCAGAAATTGGGCAAGGTTTTATAAAATTTGCTCATTGACAACGCGATTAACTTTAGGCATCTGATTTTTAATCGTCCGCATCCTGGGTATCATTGTCCATGCATCCCGGATGATTCATTTTATTATGATTCATCCGAATTCAATGCACAAAATAAATTTTTCGTTATCGCCACTTTCAAAAAGGGAGTTCTTGTCAAACAATCCTTTTCTTTTAAAATCCTACGGCTCAAGCCGGATACGTCCAGCCAAGTGCGCCCTTGTTTATGACAATATCGTTCAACACAGTTTCACATACCAGATCTTCCCCCTTGCGAATAACGCGAACCAGAAGGCGTATCCTTGGTTCTGTGGTTAATTTATTGTTTAACACCGCTTCGGCAACGGAAAAAAGGCTTTCTTCCGCAATTTCAGCCAGAAAACCGACTTCTAAGAATTTGACGCCGAGAACCGGTATTTTCTGATTCCCTATCCAGCGGACCGCGCTCAAAAAAGTTCCGTCTCCCCCCAGTACGAAGACGCAACACAGATCCGCCGGAGCAGATGATTTGTCTTTGTCCGAAACTCTTTGCTTTGGCGGCACGTTCTCTCTTCTGACGATTTCAATATATTTTGATCGAAGCCAACTTTCAAGTTCATCGGCCTTCTTGATTGCTTCGGTATCCGGTTTTACGACAATCTCAATTTTTTTCACAAAAAAGGGTTGCTCCTTTTTTTGCCATACGTATATATGAATTCGCCGTAGAGAAGTTTGATTCTGCCCAATGGGTCAACTTTAATTTTATTACTAACGTCTCTTTCAAACGGTAAGCAAAATATTTTAAAACAGGGAGTAATAAGGCGTAATTTTGCCGGTTTAAAATCAGCTGAAAACAGATAAACTTCTTCAAGATAAACGTGGCCTTAATTCTTTTGTCTTGACTCTTTTTCCGCAGATTAATATAAATTTAGTTTGTAACGTTAATACATGATTAACAAAAATTCAAAAGGAGGATATTTTATGAAGAACCCGTTTGGAAAGGTACTCGTGACTGCCATTATTGGAATGTTTATGGTGTTTACTTTAACGGGTATGGGAATTGCTGCCGATACGATCAAGCTGGGTGTTGCCGGACCCCATAGCGGCGACCTTGCGTCTTATGGCCTTCCCACCGTAAAGGCAGCCGAGCTTGTGGTCAAAGACATCAACGCCAAGGGCGGTGTCCTGGGCAAACAGGTTGAACTTCTTGCTGAAGATGACGTGTGCAAGCCTGAAGTCGCCACCAACACGGCAACCAAACTTTTATCAGAAAAAGTAGACGTGGTGTTGGGACACATTTGCAGCGGGGCCACAAAGGCGGCCTTGGGAATATATAAAGATTCAAAGATCATTGCCATGTCCCCTTCGGCCACCAACCCGGGACTGACACAGAGTGGTGATTATCCGAATTTTTTCAGGACCATTGCATCCGACGACGCCCAGGCCAAACTCCAAGTCGATTTTGCCCTGGATGTATTGAAATTAACCAAGATTGCCGTGCTTCATGACAAAGGCGATTACGGAAAAGGACTGGCTGAGTTTGCAAAGGGATTCCTGGAAAAGGATAAACGGGCAACCGTTGTTTTTTATGAAGGGATCACGCCGGGTGCTGTCGATTATTCCGCTGTGGTTCAAAAAATTAAACGTTCAAAAGCTGAAGCCGTAATATTTGGCGGTTATCATCCTGAAGCGTCTAAAATTGTGACCCAGATGCGTAAAAAGAAGATGAAAACATTTTTTATTTCAGATGACGGCGTCAAGGATGAGACCTTTATCAAAGTCGCTAAAAAGTATGCCGAAGGCGTTTACGCCACCGGTCCAATGGATGTTTCAAAGAACCCCATGGCCCTGGCTGCCAATGAGGCCCACAAAAAGGCATACGGAGAAGATCCCGGTGCGTTTTTCCTCAACGGCTATGCAGCGGCTCTGGCACTTCTCAACGCCGTCGAAAAGGCCGGGACCACGGATTATGATGCTGTGGAAAAAGCATTGAGGACCGAATACGTTGAGACACCCCTTGGCAAAATCCGCTTTGACGAAAAAGGGGATGCGCTGGGTGTCGGTTTTTCAATGTACCAAGTACAAAACGGAGAATATGTTGAATTAAAATAGAATAGGGATGGACAACTTTTTCAGGGGGCAGGCAGAAACTGTCTGTCCCCTGATCTGTTCATGCGCTGTTGTGTCCAGTGGAAGATGAGCTGCTAAGCATTACAAAATGGAATATTTCCTTGAGCTTTTTCTTGGCGGGTTAACCCGCGGAAGTATTTATGCCCTGATTGCCCTGGGTTACACCATGGTCTACGGTATTATTGAACTGATCAATTTTGCCCATGGTGAAATCTATATGATCGGAGCATTTACAGCCCTGATTGTCGCCAGCGTCCTTACGATGTTGGGGTGGAATCATATTGCCATCCTATTGATCGCATCCCTTGTCGCGGTAATTTACTCGTCTGCATACGGGTATACCGTTGAAAAACTGGCCTATAAACCCTTACGCCAGGCACCCCGTCTGTCTGCGCTCATCAGCGCCATCGGCATGTCCCTTTTCCTTCAAAACTATGTTCTGTTGGCCCAGACGTCGGACTTTCTTCCTTTTCCGAGCCTGATTCCGGATTTTGAATTTTGGGAACCCTATTCCCATATCATCAGTTCATCTGAACTCGTTATCCTCATTACCACCGCAATTGTGATGATTCTTTTGACATTTATGATCAAGTTCACCAAAATCGGGAAAGCCATGCGGGCCACCGCCCAGGACAGAAATATGGCAATGCTGGTGGGTGTGGATGTGGATCGGGTCATCTCCGTGACATTTTTAGTCGGTTCGGCAACGGCTGCATTGGGGGGTGTCCTCATTGCCTCCCACATCGGTCAGATTAATTTTTATATCGGGTTTATCGCCGGCATAAAAGCTTTTGTCGCCGCCGTACTCGGCGGAATCGGCAGCATTCCCGGCGCGGTCCTGGGAAGTCTTGTTCTCGGCTGGACGGAAAGTTTTTTTACCGGTTATGTTTCAAGTGACTATGAGGATGTTTTTGCCTTCTTGTTCCTGGTGTTTATTCTGATATTCAGACCGGCAGGAATTCTTGGACGTTCTGAAAAAGAAAAAGTATAGTTGAGATTGATGATTTGATTACTTTTGGGGAAATAAAAAGATCTTTTCTGGTCTCTGTCTGGTTCATGTTTTTGACCTTTCCCATTATGGTTATCCGGGTCAATACGGTCCAAAACGTGATTGAATGGCGGTGGAAAAATTTACTGTTCGTAGGGATGGGCAGTTTTATCCTCAGCTTTGTGTGGCGGTATCTCATACAAAGAAAGGAAGCCGGGAAAAAAAAGGCTGAAGCCGGAGAAATTGATAGATTGCCCCTCAGCCAGAGAATTTTTGAAGAGCGAAAGTTATTTGTTCCGGGTCTCATTACCCTTTCCGTGTTTGCCCTGGTTTTTCCCTTCATATTTTCCCTGTATCAGACCAATATCATGATTACCGGGCTTATTTATGTGATGCTCGGCCTGGGGCTCAACATTGTTGTCGGTCTTGCCGGTCTGCTGGATCTTGGGTATGTGGCCTTTTACGCGGTCGGGGCGTACTCCTATGCCCTCTTGAACCACCATTTCGGCCTGGGCTTCTGGGCCGTGCTTCCCATCGGCGCCGGCATGGGTGCGTTTTTCGGTATTCTTCTGGGCTTTCCTGTGCTTCGTCTCCGCGGGGATTATCTGGCCATTGTTACGCTGGGATTCGGTGAAATCATACGGCTGATTCTGGAAAACTGGAATGAATTTTCTTTCGGACCCAGTGGCATCGCAAACATCGCCCGCCCGTCATTTTTCGGAATGGAATTTTCAGTGCATGGTGCCACCATTTACCTCTACTACATTATGATCGCCATGGTCTTGTTCACCATTTTTGTGGTCAACCGCTTACAGGACTCTAGAATCGGCAGGGCCTGGATCGCCCTTCGGGAAGACGAGGTGGCCTGTCAGGCCATGGGCATCGATAAAAGAAAAACAAAACTGACTGCGTTTGCCCTGGGTGCGACCTGGGCCGGCATGGCGGGCGTTATCTTTGCAGCCAAAACAACCTTTATCAATCCTGCAAGCTTTACCATCTGGGAATCGATTATCATCCTCTGCATTGTCGTATTGGGCGGGATGGGATCCATCATGGGTGTGATTACCGGTGCTTTAGTTCTGATCCTTCTGCCGGAATATCTCAGGGCATTTTCCGAATACCGCATGCTGATTTTTGGCGGCATTTTAGTGCTGATGATGGTATTTCGTCCCGGGGGAATCGTTCCGAATATACGACGAACATACAAGTTTGAAGGTTTTGAAAACAATACGAAGAACAATCCGTAAATGGAACCTGTACTAAAAGTCAAAAGTCTGAGCATGGATTTCGGGGGGCTGCGAGCCCTCGATCGTCTGGACTTGGAAGTTTATCCGACCGAGATCGTGGCCCTTATCGGTCCCAACGGTGCCGGGAAAACAACCTTTTTCAATTGCATCACCGGGATTTACCCGCCCACCCAAGGTGACATGGTGATTTCACCCCCCGGTAAAAAACGAGAACGTCTAAATGGTCTAAAGCCGAACCATGTCACCGAACGGGGTCTGGCCCGGACCTTTCAGAATATTCGCCTGTTTCTCAATATGACGGTTTTGGAAAATGTTATGATCGGTCGGCACTGTCGCATGTCCGCCGGTATCGCAGGCGCGATTTTCAGAGGGGCGAATACTGTAAAAGAAGAAAAAGCGGTGGTCAGAGACAGTTACCAGATTCTCGAAAAGATCGGTCTATCGAATTTTGTTAACGAGCTTGCCATGAATCTTCCATACGGCGCCCAGCGTCGTCTTGAAATTGCCAGGGCCATGGCAACCGAGCCGTTTATGCTCCTTCTGGACGAGCCGGCCGCCGGCATGAACCCTCAGGAAACCCAGGAACTCGACGAGCTGATCCTATGGATCCGGGACAATGAAAAGATTACCATCCTGCTGATCGAACATGACATGAAGCTGGTAATGAGCTTGTCCGACCGCATTTATGTGGTCGATTACGGGAAGAAAATTGCCGAGGGCACCCCCGAAGAGATCAAAAACAACCCTGCTGTAATCAAGGCATACCTCGGGGAAGAGATCGATGCTTAAGCTCGAGAACATAAAAACCTTCTATGGAAACATTCAGGCCTTAAAAGGGGTGAGTATAGACATTTCCGAGGGGGAGATCATCACACTCATCGGCGCAAACGGTGCCGGAAAATCCACCACGCTCATGTCGATTTGCGGAATTGTTCCACCCAGATTCGGCGAAATACTCTTTATGGATCAGCCGATCCACAATCTAAACCCGAACAAAATTGTTTCCCTCGGAATTTCTCAGGTTCCGGAGGGCCGCCGTATTTTTCCCTATTTAACCGTGGTTGAGAACCTTGATATGGGTGCGTTTTTGAGAAATGACAAAGATGCAATCAAACAGGATCTGGAATATATCTTCGAGCTCTTTCCGATTCTGGCTGAACGGCGGCACCAGGCCGGCGGCACCCTCAGCGGCGGCGAACAGCAGATGCTTGCCATATCGAGAGCCCTGATGGCCAAGCCGCGGCTCCTGTTAATGGATGAACCTTCTCTTGGACTTGCACCCATCATTGTAAAACAGATATTCGAGATCATAAGAAAGATAAACTCAGAACAGAAAACAACGATTTTCCTTGTGGAGCAGAATGCGAACCTGGCGCTGAAAGTCGCCCACCGGGGCTACGTAATGGAAAACGGAAAGATTACGCTCGCCGACTCTGCAAGCAATCTTCTTTCAAACGAAGCGGTCAGACGTGCGTATCTTGGGATTTGACCCGGATTTCAGGGTCAAGGTTACAGTTTAAGTTCTCGTACGTGTTCAGGGGGTGCGCTCCCCCGCTTCACTCGGGTGTCTACGTGTCTGGTCATTTCAATGACTTAGCAGCGGGGGCATTCCTGCCCCCTCCGCGTTCTCCCGCAAAAAGCATGCGGGAGCCGCGGTCTCCCCCACTGCTAAGTCTTTGAAATAACGAAGCCACTCCGCCAATATCGTTACTCGGGGAAGCACACCCCCTGAACACGTACAAGTTTTCATTGAATTTTTACCCGTTCTTGAAGATCCTTAAGGCGACGGCTGAGTTTAACCGGGTAGGTTGTCCGGGTGCCAAGGGATTTGTACTTTTTGTCGAGGCAGGAAAAGTTTATTTCAAATCTTTTCCGTAGGGTCTGAAGGGTTGGATGGGACCGTGTCGGCCTTCCGTTTTCCATCACCATTTCCAGTAACGGTTCCCCCTCATCCATTTTTTCTTCTCTCAATCCGATGATGTCTTCAATGTAACGTCCGCTGGGATCTGTCTTCCGAAAAACCTGTTTTGCTCCGGCCAGGGTGATTTTACCGGGGCTCAGCTTCCTTTTGTCCTGCCCTTTAAACCGGACCATTTTATAGACAACATCAACAAACGGAGCATCTGCAGAAACCCCCACCTTGGTCCCCACCCCAAAGGCATCGATTTTTGCACCTTGGGAGAGGACCTTTTCAATTTTAAACTCGTCAAAGCCGCTGCTGGCAAAGATCCGAACCTCCAACAGGCCGGCATCATCCAAGATTTTGCGGACTTCTCGGCTCAGGGCGGCCATATCTCCGCTGTCGAGGCGGACGCCCACGAGGGCATGTCCCCTTTTTTTCATTTCTTTGGCGACCACAGCGGCATTTTTTGCCCCTTCAAGGGTATCGTAGGTGTCGATAAGAAAAATGGAATTGTCCGGAAACGTATCAAAATAGGCAAAGAAGGCGTCCCGTTCGTTTTTAAAGGCAGAAACATAAGAATGGGCCATGGTTCCGGAGACGGGGATTCCGTAAATTTTTCCGGCCAGTACATTGCTGGTGGCCGCGAACCCGGAAATGAACGTGCTTCGGGCAACTTTGAGTCCGGCATCCCGGCCCTGGGTCCTGCGGAGGGAAAAGTCGATCAGTGCCCTGCCGTCAGCGGCGTGAATACATCGGGCCGATTTTGAGGCGATCATGGTCTGGAAACCGATGGTGTTCAGCAGGAAGGTCTCAAGCAACTGGGCTTCAATGATCGGAGCGGTCACTTCTAGAATCGGTTCGTTCGCAAAAAAGATCGTCCCTTCGGGCAGGGCGTGAATATTTCCGGAAAAGCGCAGTTCAGACAGATACGAAAGGAAGTCGTCTTGAAAAAAGCCGGTTGAATTCAGGTATTGTATCTCTTCTTTAGAAAAGTGAAAATCCGCCAGTTCGTTGAGCGTATCCTCGAGACCGGCTGCCACAAAAAAATTCCGGGTGGCGCGAACATCCCTGAGGTACAGGGAAAAGGTTGCGGTGTCGAACACCCGGTGCGCATAATAACAGGCGCCCATGGTGAGTTCATAAAGGTCGGTAAAAAGCGGACCGGCTCGATGTCCTTTTCTCATGAAATACAGGCTCCGTAAATCTGTTATTTAGTCTTGAAAAACCGTGTCCTCCCCGCGTGGCGGGATCTAAGATGGGGCCGGATGTTCCCCCTGTTCATTGACCAGAAAGATACTATGGAAGATTTGCACCGCGTAGTGGGTATCCATTGTCGGACAAATCTGTGTGATGACATCGAGATTCCGGTAAATGAATTTACAGAGTCTCTGATTGTCGTCTACGGCGGCCGTTCCAGAACGTCCTCCGACAAAGAGTTCGAATCCCGGTATGCAAAATGTGTTCTGAACATCGACCATAAGAAGACATATCCTAAACGTGTCTTGAAAGGCCGGTGTTATCCCATGCTGCGTTGCCCATTTTTTCGCATCCTCGGCACGCTTTTGATATGGTACTCTCCATATCTGTCCCACTCGGTCAGGGTCAAAATGTGAGGGAATCGGCAAATCGTACCGTGACATGGTCGTCTCCTTCTTGGGGATCGGGTTTTTTGTAGAACCTATCTCAAAATAATCTTTTGGCCCAATCTCGGCGTTTGACCCTCGTTTTAAGTCCTCGACATACTAGAGTATGCCTGCGGGTTAAAACTCGGCCCCGCCTTGATCTTGAACCAAAATCTTTATTTTGAGATAGGTTCTAGTTAACTATTAGTTACCGCTCGAAATTTCAAGGAAATTTTCTAACGGCTGAACATTCTTGACTATTAAATCGTTTTGAGGTTATCTGTTAAGACATGAGAAATCACCGTCGTCTGTATCGAAAATGTCAAACATCACGTTGGGAATCCGCGATTCTTTAGCACGAACATCATGGCGCAGAAAACGATCCGATCAAAATGGATGATCTGCAAACCTTGTGGTATTTGGAAGGAGAAAAAGTTCCCTTTAATGAAAATTCGAACGCCTTTTTTCTATGGTTTTCATTTTATATTTTTTTGGGTCATCCAGCTTTACGCAATCCCAAGCTTGGCGGGAAAGGTTCCGGTTATCACCAGCATCTGGCCGGTTGCGGACATGATTCAGGAGGTGGGCGGCGACCATGTTGAGGTGACCTTTGTTCTTCCGGCAGGTGCGAGTCCCCATACTTTTGAACCCAAACCGAGCCTTTTAAAGAAGTTCTCCACAGCCCGTATTTTTTTTATGGTGGGTGCCGGACTGGAATTCTGGGCTGAAAAATTCATCCATCTTGCAGGGCCGGGTTTGAAGACGGTGGTATTATCCGAAGGGGTTGATCTGATCGATACCACCGGGCATGCCCATGGAAATCACGGCCATCCCAAAAAATTTGCGGATTCAGAAGACAGATCGACCATTGCCAACCCACACATATGGCTCGATCCGGTGATTGCAGAATCGATGGTCGAAAAAATTATGGACGCGCTTTGTGAGGTTGATCATCAGCATTTAACGTATTATAAACACCGTGGACAAAATTATTTGAAAGAACTGGACAAACTCCACCACCGGATCGAAGCTTCGGTGGCGCGCTTTAAAATTAAAAAATATGTTTCCTTCCATGCGTCATGGGATTATTTTGCAAGGCGTTACGGCCTTGAATCTGTGGGTGTTATCGAAGCCGCTCCGGGCCGAAATCCAACACCGATACAGATAAAAAATATTGTTGTCATGATAAAAAAATATCATATTCGGGCCGTATTTGCCGAACCCCAGCTTAACGCCAGGGCCGCAGAAATCATCGCCAGAGAGGCGGGTGTTAAGGCCCTTTTTCTCGATCCTATGGGAGGATCCAAACAGAAAAACGTTCATTCATACATCGAACTTATGGGCTACAATATGGGCGTATTCAAGGAGGCCATGGAATGAAAGACCCGTCCGTAGAAACTGAAAGTAAAAAGGAGCTCCTTGTGGATCTTCATGATGTATGGGTGGCATATGACAGTAAATGGGTATTAAAGTCGGTCTATTTTAATTGTTATTCCGGCGAGATATTTGGTATCGTCGGTCCCAATGGCGGAGGGAAGACCACGTTGCTCAATGTCATTCTCGGCTTGGTACAACCTCAAAAAGGTTCGGTTCGACTTTTCGGCCGCAAGCCGAGCAAACGAAGCAGGCTCGAACTCGGCTATCTTCCCCAGATTTCACATGCGGATCAATCCTTTCCGGTCACGGTGGTTGATGTGGTCCTGATGGGTCTTTATAATCGTATCGGTTTTTTCCATCGCCCCGGCCCAAAAAATAAGAAAACAGCCATGGAGCTGCTCGACCAGGTGAACATGGCGGATCATGCCCGAAGGCCTTTTTCAGTGCTTTCGGGGGGCCAGCAACAGCGGGTTAATATCGCAAGGGCATTGGCTTCCAGCCCGAGACTTCTGGTTTTAGATGAGCCGTCAACCGGTATTGACAGCGTGGCTCAGGAAGATTTCTATGAACTCCTGGCGAAACTCAGAAATGAGCAGGACATATCGGTGATCATGGTATCCCACGACATCGGGGTGATTACTTCCCATGCGGATCGGGTGGCATGCCTGAACGTTCAGCTCCACTATCATGATGAGGCGGACTCCTGCTTTTCCCCCCAGGTTGCCAGAAAAGTTTTTGGAGAAGATCTTAAAGTTATTGTTCATGATGATAAATGTGCAACCTGTTATCACAGGCATCAAGACCATGATTGATATGTTCAGTCTCCAATTTATGCAGAATGCCTTCTTGGCCGGAATAATGCTCAGCTTCGTTCTGGCGGTGGTCTCATTTTTTGTTGTTCTGCGCCGCTTGTCTTTTATCGGTGTGGGGGTGGCCCATTCGGCCTTCGGCGGCGTGGCTCTGGGAGCGCTTTTGGGGATATCTCCAACCCTTACAGCCATCGGTTTCGCCGTGGTTGTCTCCAACGCCATCGGGTATATCGGAAAAGAAGACCATCTGAGCACAGACACGGCCATCGGCATATTTTTCCCTTTGGCAATGGCCCTTGGGGTAATTTTTATCGGGATGTCGGATCAATACAATGTGGATCTTTTCGGGTATCTTTTTGGAAACATTTTGGCGATTACCCGACAAGATCTGATTATCATCGCCGTCTTCGGCGGGTTGGTCCTTCTTTCAACCGTGCTGTTTTTTAAGGAATTGCTGTTTGTTGCCTATGATCGGGAGGTTGCTTTTGTCAGTGGAATGCCCGTGGCCTTTCTCGATCATTTTTTTCTGACCATCCTGGCGCTTTCGGTGGTCATTAGCATGAAGATTATCGGAATTATCCTTGTTTCCGCACTGCTGGTTATCCCAGGGGCGGCTGCGTCACAATTAACGCATCGCTATGATTCAATGATCGTCTTTTCCATTATCATCGCCCTGATATCCACCATCGGCGGTCTTGTCATCTCTTATTATGCCGACCTGCCATCCGGTGCCACCATTGTTTCATTGGCGTCGTTTATTTTTTTTGCAGCGTTTGCCATGGGGCGGATCCGCAGATAGCCGGAACTCGGAATGCCTTTTAGGGGGGATTCCCAACTATTTCGGATTTGGTTTCGAATGGTTTTCAGCCAACAGGAAGGAGATCGCGTTTCGGCCTTTAGCTTTGGAATTATACATGGCCTGATCCGCTCTCTGGATAAATGTGGCGAGCTGTTCTTTTTTAAAATATTCTGTGACACCGATACTGATGGTGATGTTTACAACATCCCCGCCTTCGGGGAAGAAGCTTTCAATTTCTACGGAGCTTTTTATCCTGTGGGCGACATTTTTGGCTTCTTTGCCGGTTGTCTCCGGAAGAATAATCGTAAATTCTTCTCCGCCATATCTGTAAGCGCAATCCATTGTTCTGAGGCATGACTTGATAATCTGGCCGAGTCTCACCAGAACTTTGTCTCCTTCGAGGTGACCGTATGTATCGTTGTACGTCTTGAAGTTATCGATATCCAAAAGCAAAAGCGCAAGTGGATGACCGTAACGGTTGGAACGGTCTATTTCTATCTCCAACTGGTTATAAAAGTGCCTTAAATTGTATAATTTTGTGAGGCCGTCTGTGATGGCAAGGTTTTCAAGCTTGCTCAGGATTCGATTACGATCTTTGGTGAGTTGCCTCTCTTTGAGGACTCTTTTTAACCGGAGAATCAATTCTTCGAAGCGAAAGGGTTTAAATACAAGGTCGCTGGCCCCTTTATTGATGGCCTCTTCGTAAGAATAATTTTCACTGTAACCGGTCATTACAATGATATCGATATCGTAATTTTGTTTTATTAAATCGGTTAGCTGGAGACCGTTTCGCCCGGGAAGTATTATGTCGGTTATTACAAGATCCACGCGGGTGGATTTTAAAAGTTCAATGGCCTCTTCTGCACTGGAAACGGTTTGGGCACTGTATCCGGACCTTTTAATAAATTCGAGCATCGAGTCTCTGATGGCAGCATCGTCGTCAACGATTAAAATCTGTTCTCCCATTTTTTCTTATCCAGCCGGTTGTTTTTGTTAAAGAGACATGGGTACCCAGGGTACCGGACTTGACATATTAAATAAAAATTTGATAGAAGGTTTTCCTTTTCCTTCAATGTGCTTAATTTCGGATACGACGCGTAAGCGTAACTTATTGAGAACCCTTAATATAACTTGAATGGCTGGCGGTGTCAACAGACTTTTACCGTTTTTTTGGCCCAAGCGAATTCACAGACAAAATGAAAAATATTAGAAATTTCAGCATTATAGCCCATATCGATCATGGCAAATCGACACTTTCCGACCGTCTGATTCAGATGACCCATGTTGTCCTTGATCGGGATTTTAAAGATCAGATTCTCGACAACATGGACATAGAAAGAGAGCGTGGAATTACCATAAAAAGTCAGACCATCTGCCTGCCATATAAAGCTGAAAACAAACAGACCTATTCCTTGAATCTTATAGACACTCCCGGGCACGTAGATTTTTCTTATGAAGTCTCCCGGGCACTTGCATCCTGTGAAGGGGCGCTGCTTCTGGTGGATGCGAGCCAGGGCGTAGAGGCCCAGACCCTTGCGAATCTGTACATGGCCCTTGAGCATGACCTTGAAATTATTCCGGTAATCAACAAAATAGATCTGCCGTCGGCCGATATCGACCGGACAAAAGCTCAGATAAAAGAGGATCTGGGTCTTGACCCTCAAACTGCCATCCTGACATCCGCCAAAGAAGGAACCGGCATCGATGAATTACTCGAAGCCATCGTGGAACATCTCCCACCGCCGTCAGGAGATCCCGACGCACCGCTCCAGGCATTGATTTTTGATTCCCATTACGATCCTTTTCGGGGCACCATTGTTCATATCCGTGTTTTCCAGGGACGCGTGAGGCCGAAAAATATCATTAAGTTTATGTCCAATAACGCGGTCTATAAGGTCGAGGAAGTGGGGATATTTCAGATTGGCCGTATCCCCCGGGAAGAGCTTTCAGCGGGTCAGGTCGGCTATATCATCGCCGGCATAAAAACGGTCAGCGATACCCGTTGCGGAGATACCATTACATTAAAAGACCGTCCTTGCAATACCCCCACGCCGGGATTCAAAGAAGCAAAACCGGTTGTTTTTTCTTCGATTTATCCGGTTGCTTCAGACGGTTATGAGGACTTGGCCGTCGGCCTTGAAAAGCTCAAACTCAACGATTCTTCCCTGATATATGAAAAAGACACGTCTGTGGCCCTGGGTTTTGGATTCCGTTGCGGCTTTTTAGGACTCCTTCATCTTGAAGTGGTTCAGGAACGGCTTGAGCGGGAATATAACCTTTCACTGATCCTGACAGCGCCTTCAGTCCAGTACAAGCTGATGATGAACGACGGATCTGAGATGATCATCGACAACCCTGCTTTATATCCGGATCCCACAACCATTGAGCGCACCAAAGAACCGTTTATACGTGCCGCTATCATCGTTCCGGACCGGTATATGGGCGTCGTCATGAAGCTCTGCCTGGATCACCGGGGAATTAACAAGAATTATCAGTACTTGACCAATCGACGCCTGGAGATGATATTCGAACTCCCTCTTGCTGAAGTGATTTACGATTTTTATGACAAACTCAAGTCCGTTACCCAGGGGTATGGGTCTTTCGACTACGACATTATAGATTTTAGAGAAACGGATCTTGTCAAGACGGATATTCTGATCAACGGCGAACGTGTCGATGCCCTGTCCCAGCTTGTTCATCGAGACAGGGCGGTTGATCGGGCAAGGGGTGCTTGTGAAAGACTCCGGGACGAAATTCCGAGACAAATGTTCAAAATCGCCATTCAAGGGGCCATCGGCGGGAATATTATCGCCCGGAAGACCATTTCGCCGTTCAGAAAGGATGTGACGGCAAAATGTTATGGCGGTGACATATCGCGAAAGCGTAAACTCTTGGAAAAACAGAAAAAAGGAAAAAAACGGATGAAAATGGTGGGTCAGGTCATGATCCCGCAATCGGCGTTTTTATCGGTTTTAAAGAC
>JAHECI010000008.1:24007-29699 GCA_024641825.1 Desulfobacterales bacterium
CCCACCGGGTCGACAATCCTGTCGATGATATTCATGTGATCCGGCTGGATGCCGTATTTTGTCATGAAATCACAACCCCGCTGGCCATCCACGACCTGGTCAAGCGCGGTAAAGACCGGGTGTTCGATCCTGACAAAATCAAGGTTGTCATCGATCACGTATCGCCCGCAAAAGATTCAAAAACCGCCATGCAAGGTAAAATCCTCAGGGAGTGGTCCCGACGACACAATATCCGGGATTTTTTTGATATCGGCAGGAATGGCGTCTGCCATGCGATCTTCCCTGAAAAGGGATTTGTTCGCCCTGGGTTTACGGTGATCATGGGGGATTCTCATACGTGTACCCATGGTGCGTTCGGCGCATTTGCCGCCGGCGTCGGGACAACGGATCTTGAAGTTGGAATTCTTAAGGGCGTCTGTGCTTTTCGCTATCCCTCGACCATCAAAATTAACATCACCGGCCCCTTGCCCGAAGGTGTTTACGCCAAGGACGTGATTCTTTCGGTCATCGGTCGGTTGGGGGTTAACGGGGCCACCAACAAAGTTGTTGAATTCACAGGTCCGGTCGTCGATGCCATGAGCATGGAATCGAGAATGACCCTCTGCAATATGGCCATTGAAGCAGGGGGAACATCCGGAATCTGCAGCCCGGATAGGGTTACCATCGAATATTTATGGGACTTTATCAAAGACGAATATGCCTCTAAAGAAGAAGCTCTCGAGGACGCCAGCAAGTTTTTATCAGATGCCGACGCCCAATACGACCGGGTGATTGAACATGATGTCAGCAATCTTGAACCGCTGGTAACCTATGGATACAAACCCGATCAGGTCAAGCCCGTTCGGGAGATGGAATCCATACCGGTTGATCAGGTCTACATAGGATCCTGCACCAATGGACGAATCGAAGACCTCCGGGTTGCCGCACAGGTGCTCAGGGGGAAAAAAATCAGCGATTCCGTGCGGGGTGTCGTATCGCCGGCCACATCCCAGGTGTATCGCCAGGCAATGGCCGAAGGAGTTTTGAAAATATTTCTGGATGCCGGATTCTGTGTCACAAACCCCACCTGCGGTGCGTGTCTGGGCATGAGCAACGGCGTCCTGGCCGAAGGGGAAGTCTGTGCATCCACAACAAACAGAAATTTCAACGGCCGTATGGGCAAAGGCGGCATGGTACACCTGGTAAGCCCTGCAACAGCAGCTGCCACAGCCATTTCCGGTTTCATTACCAATTCCGAGCTTTATAAGGGGTAAAGATGAAAAAATTTAGTGGAAACGTACTCTTTCTAGACCGGTCCGATATCAATACCGACGAGATCATTCCGGCAAAATACCTTACAGAAAATTCCAAGGAGGCATTAACGCCTTATCTTTTAGAGGATATCGAGCTGGAAGGATTCAATGCCAGACGGGATGTGGAAGGAAAAAATATAATTATCACCCGGGCGAATTTCGGATGCGGCTCTTCAAGAGAGCATGCGCCATGGGCCATTGAAGCGAACAACATCCATCTGGTCATTGCCGAAAGCTTTGCCAGAATTTTCAGGCAGAATATGTTTAACTGCGGAATGATGGCGGTGGAACTTCCGGCCCGGACCATCGACGATATCTTCGAAGATTTCGCCCACAGGGAAACCTATCTCGAAACAGATCTGGAAAAGAGTGAATTTTCCATTACCGCCGACGGCCGGCACGCAAAGATACCGTTTTCAATTTCAAACTTTGATCGTACCCTGTTAACCACCGGCGGCTGGGTCGATTACGCGGATTCCAAATATTGATGGTTAGTTTGTATTCAGGGATCAGGGGTCAGGGATCAGATGAAATCAAAGATAAAAATAGGCACTTTTTGAGATGGTTTTTAGTAACTCTGGCCCCTGACCCCTGATCCCTGTAATTTATTGCATTATTACTTTATTTACAATTGAACCAATGTTCTCAATATAGCACTCGACCACGTTTCCCGGTCTTAAAACCACCGGCGGATCTCTGAATATTCCAACACCGGCAGGTGTTCCGGTGGAGATGATATCACCGGGAATAAGGGTGATGTCTTCGCTGATATTCTCGATGATGGTGGGGATGTCGAAGATCATATCCCGGGTGTTCCCATCTTGCATAATTTTTCCGTCAACTTTTGCGGTCAGCCTCAGATTGTTCACATCGCCGATCTCGTCGGGTGTCACCAACACAGGGCCCGCAGGTGCAAACCCGTCAAAGGATTTCCCTCTGAACCACTGGGAATCGGAGAACTGGGCTTCCCTTCCAGAGACGTCATTCATTACGGTGAATCCGGCAATATAATCGAAGGCGTCTGCCTTGGATATTCTTTTTCCTTCTTTTCCGATGATCACCGCCAGTTCCACCTCCCAGTCAATCTGGCCACTGCTCTTGGGAAGAACAATGGGGTCGAAAGGACCGTTCAAGGTGTTGGGTGTTTTACAGAATAACAAGGGTGATTCCGGTTGATCGAATCCCCCTTCTTTGGCATGCTCGATATAGTTTTTCCCCAGGCAGATGATTTTAGACGGCCTCTGAATCGGACACGCGATTCGCGCGCGGATGTTTTGGCCGGGGGCGTCCACATGGGCAACTGTTTCAATCCAGTTCCCCCTGAAAAATGCTTCGCCAATATCCGGAATGTCGGGGAAGATTTTTCTAAGGTCGACGATGTTGCCGTCTCTCCACAGCCCCGGTTTCTCATTTCCCTTTGGACCAAATCTGACAAGTTTCATCAATCAAGACTCCTTATCCCGGATATTCATGAGATATTCGGGTTGTTTTTCTTTCCGTCTTCATAGCATTTTTTCCCATACCAATCCACTTGC
Source organism: Desulfobacterales bacterium (assembly GCA_024641825.1). Lineage (GTDB taxonomy): Bacteria > Desulfobacterota > Desulfobacteria > Desulfobacterales > UBA11574 > JAAXQD01. The sequence goes on from JAHECI010000008.1 coordinate 26,835, forward strand.
CGGCAAAGGCCGCGGATGATGTTGACCTCTTTGGCCCGTAATTGCAGGCGGGTAAAAAAACGGCGGAAATTGTTCATCCAGTAATCCGGATTTTCAGCATTAATATAACTGATCCTGAGCAGTATGTCCTTGAGTTGATCGAACATCCCATCGAGCTCATGCCGGTTGGCGAGCCTCGGCGCAAATTGTTCGTTGGTCTCGAGACCGGCGATGAAGATCTCATAACACATAATCATGACCGCTTGTGCCAGATTGAGAGAAGAAAATTCAGTGGTGGGGATATGTACCAGCGCCTGGCAATACCGAAGGTCCTCGTTGGAAAGTCCTTTGTCTTCCGGACCAAAGAGTATGGCAATCTGATTTTCAATGGAAATGGGAATTAGCTTTTGCGCCAGGTTCGAAGGCGTATGGATCAGCCTTCGCTGCTTCCCCAGCCTTGCCGTAGCCCCGACAACGTAGTTAAACGGGGCGAGGGCGTCCCTCAAATCTTCACAGACGCTGCTTTTTTCAACAATGTCTGCCGCAAAATGGGTGGCCAGTTTCAGGGCGTTATTCAAGTCAAAGTTTCGGGGATCGACGATCACGAGGTGATGGATACCCATATTGCGCATGGCACGGGCGGCAGCCCCGATGTTTTCAGAATATCGGGGCTGCATCAGCACGATGCTGATATTCCCTAAATTGACGCTATCGGTCATCAGACGGTGAGTTCAAACCTATTGAAGAAGTAGCTGATTTCAAATGCAGCGGTTTCGGATGAATCTGAACCGTGGACCACATTTTTTTCAATATCGGTTGCAAAATCTTTTCGAATGGTACCTTCTGCGGCTTCCTTGTAATTGGTGGCGCCCATAATTTCACGGTATTTCGCGATGGCGTCTTCACCTTCAAGGACCATGACCACCACCGGTCCGGAAGTCATGAACTCTGTCAGGCTGTCAAAAAAAGGCCGTTCTTTGTGCACCGCATAAAAACCTTGGGCCTGTGCGGTATCCATTCTCAGCATTTTCATGGCAACGATTTTTAGATGATTGATTTCCAACCGTTTAATAACCTCACCGATGATTCCCCGGGAAACGCCATCGGGTTTGATGATAGATAATGTTCTTTCCATAAGTCATAATTCCTTTGAGTGGATTTTTGATCCCCGTTGCGATACCAAAAGGGCGGCGTCAAGTCAATACCGGTACAAATATTTTATAAGAAATCGTCGGTAGATGAGCGGCAAGTGAAATGTTGGCGACAAAAATTATATTACGGGTTTTTGCCGGAGATTTTTTTCATGAGGTACAGGGCCTCGGTTGTCTCTTTGAGGCGTGTGGCCAGGCTGATGAGAACCGCCTGAAAATCGGGGGACAGTCCATTGAACTCCTGTTCAAAGGAAATCGGATCAATTATTCCGACGGTGGTATTACCGACGGCTCTGGCTGTGGCGGTGCGTGGCATTTTGGTGATAAAACCGAGTTCTCCGATGATTTCGCCAGGCCCCAGCTCCAACAGCACCTCTTTCTCTCCGTGCATTATTTTTGAAATCTCCACCGCACCCGATTCAACCACGTAAATCCAGTCCCCGGAACTCCCTTCTTCGAAGATGATGTCGCCATCTTTATATTTTTCTTCTATGGCCGTCTGAAACATGGTTCAAACCTCCATTCGTTTGCGGCAAAAGGAATATAGATAAAAGCGGGGTGTTTGTCAAGCAGGGGTATTGCGTCAACCCTACCGTGTCAGGACCTACGGTGCTTTTATGCCCATTAGCGCGTCAAGGAGGGGCTTTATTTTAATCCGGTGTTCCGGAGGTATCATTAAAACCGTTATCTGAAGGTTGGGGATGAACCCGGGCCCCGGATGTTTCAGGGTGTTCATCTGGTAATTATTCCGACGCTCTTTGGATGCCAATAGCAGCAGAACGTCTGCAAAATTACCGGAAAAACCCGTGGCGTCGATATGTTCCACAAATTGCATAAAAAGCGTGTTCACGGTTATCACAAACGGGTCGACCTCGGAATATCCTTCTTTTCGGCAATCGTGCTTTGAAACAAAACATCTGCATCCAAAGGGCCTCACCGGGTAAATGGGGCACAGGTTGTCTGTTAACAGGGGACAACTTCCGTTAAGATAATTGACCGCCTCTTCCGGCGGATCGTCTCCCTTGCGACAAAGATCTGCAAGGCGGTTGGTGGTGGTCTGGGGCTTGAAACGTTTTTCGGCGCGTCTTGCCTGAACGTTCTCCAACAAATCAGACCGGCCGTTTGAAATCATGTGGTTGACAATCCGGCAGGCTTCTAGAGTTGTCATGGTGACATTGGGCGTGCAGCATTGGGCACAATATTTTTTGCAGGCCATATCCAAACCGCCGGAAAAATCGTCATAAATTCTGTAAATCCGGTCCAGAACGGCTAATTTCATATTCATTTTCATCTATCGTTTCTTACCAAATTATTTGCCTAAATACCTGAGGGGTCGGGGTGTTTTTTTAAAAAGTCGCTCCATGGATAATCTTTTTTAAACCGCATGAACTCGCGGCAAGGGATCGTAGAGAAAGAACCGAAAACTATCTTTGAAATATCAATAGGTTTATTTCATAACTTTAATATTTCTTTAAAAATACCATTTCCACATACGCCTGTTCTCTCTAACGATTCCTAAGCCCCTCAAACAGCATCCGATTTAAAAAAATATCATCCATTCCGCTGGTACTCAAGTAATTAGAATAAAAACTCCCCAACCCCTCAAATACCTTGACTTTGTTGAGGACAGTCAGTTATTTTTCTCAAAACAAATGGGGAGTCTCGTAAACGCATTTTTTTCGGTTTACTGCTCATTCTTGAGAAAAGATTCTACAGGGAGGAAACGATGAAAAGC
>JAHECI010000142.1 GCA_024641825.1 Desulfobacterales bacterium
ACGCACACAACAATCTGGGTCTTGCTCTTGCCAATCAGGGTCGCACGGAAGAAGCCATCGAACATTATTTGCAGGCACTGCGGATAAAGCCTGATTATGTGGACGCACACAACAATCTGGGGGCTGCTCTTGCCAATCAGGGCCGTACGGAAGAAGCCATCGAACATTATTTGCAGGCACTGCGGATAAAGCCTGATTATGTGGACGCACACTACAATCTGGGTCTTGCTCTTGCCAATCAGGGCCGCACGGAAGAAGCCATCGAACATTATTTGCAGGCACTGCGGATAAAGCCTGATTATGTGGACGCACACAACAATCTGGCTATTGCACTTTTTCGTAAAGGTAATATCGAGGGGGCTATTGCCCATTTTCGAAAAGCGTTACGGATAAATCCTGACCATATTCACGCAAAACGCAATCTTAATAAAGTATTGAAGATGCAACAACAAAAGAAATGATTACGTTTGATAATGGTTTTGACATTACATTACAACAGGGTGAAAATATTTCCCCGATAGACCATCCATCTGAGACCTTTTCATAACTCCTCGGAAATGATTCCTCATGATCTTCCTTTCCGAAGTCATGCTTTTAAAATTTATAAAAAATGTTCTTAAAAAGGCAAGCTGGATAAAAACGGTAAACCACTTAAATTGTCTCGTGATTTAGAATGAGACTGGACCGCATCTATCTTTTTGTCAACTAGGGTATGACTATTTCCGGCGCTCTCTGAATACGCCGTCCCAATCGCCTTTGGGGGGATCTCTGTGATAAATCCGGCTTCTTAAGGACATGACCTTGAATGTTTTATCTTCCTGATAAAGATTTTGCCCTTTTTCAAACAGATCGATTGCATCTTCCCATTGCTGCGAGCGGTACGCTTCCAGGCCTTTGGCGTAATAGTTAAAGGCCTCTTCGGTCTCCTCCGGCAATGCCGTGTTAAATATGCCCAAAAGTTCATAGACCCGAACCGGATTTTCTTTGCCCTGCACCTTTACACAGTCGATTTCACGCAGTCGAAAGGCGTCATTGATCAGCTGTGCGGTATTTTCTCCAATTATAATTTCGGTGCCATAAATTTTGTTGAGGCCTTCCAACCGAGAGCCGAGGTTTACATTATCCCCCAGAGCACCATAGGAAAAGCGATACTTGGACCCCACATTCCCAACCAGCATCATACCGCTGTTAACACCGGTTCGAGTTTTCAAGACCGGCCGATCCATATTGTCCCAGACCGGACGCAGGGCCCGGAGTCGATCGCGCATGGCCAGGGCAGCCAAACATGCTCTCTGGGCATGGTCTTTTTGCTCAAGGGGTGCGCCGAAGATCGCCATCAGTTCATCGCCCACATACTCCTTGAGCAATCCCTGAAAAGCAAATACCTGTTCAGTCATTTCATTGAAAAACTCACTCAAAATCGTAACCATGGCATTGGGAGTATAGATTTCGGAATAGCCGGTAAAGCCGATAAGATCGCAAAACAGGACGGAAATTTCCCTTTCTTCCCCCCCCAGTTTCAACTGATCCGGGTTCTTGATAATTTCATTGACGACCACGTTGGGTGCATAGCGACTGAATGCAGACTTAATTTCCTGACGCTGCCGTTCTTCCGTGAAATAATGAAATACCGTTATGGAGAAATAGGTTATCAACAGGACCATAAGGGGATAGACCATATTCACCCAAGCCCCTAAACTGGTGAACAGCCAGCAGGCAGCAAAGATGAAGGCAAGGAAAAGTCCCAATGCAAACAAAGCGCCTTTGATCGCACTCAAACGGGGAAGAACAACGCCCATCAAGAAGCCGGCGACGATGATAACCAGCAGGTTGTACTCGTTGGCCCTTTTCGGTATTTTTAGAAAATTCGTCGTCAAAATGTTGTCGATAACATTGGCATGGACTTCCAAGCCCGGATGGATGGTGCTGAACGGCGTGTTTCTCGCATCGTATATGCCCTCGGCCGTGGATCCCACCAGAACAATCTTGTCTTTAAAAGTTCCTTTTTGAAACTTGTTGTTAAGGATGTCGGTGATGGGGAAATGGGGAAATGTTTTGGGAGGACCCAGATAATTGACGAGTATTCTGCCATATTCGTCGGTGGGAATAAATCGTTCTCCCATCTGTATCCCCTCAACGCCGTAAATGACCACTTTGACCATCAACTGCGGCGTGTCCAGGTAATGCCATACACACTGCATAGAGAGGGGGGGAAAGATATTTTTTCCGCACTGGATAATGAGCGGCGCCCAGCGGAGTACGCCGTCGCGATCGAGGATGGTGTTGAAATAGCCTGAAGACGGTGTTGCTTGGGTAAAGATTTCAAGATTGCCTTCGGGGGCATAGGCCCTTAAAAAAGGGGAATATTCCGGTTTTTGATCTTCAAAGATGATCAACGGGTATTTTGACGGTTCGATTTGTAAAAGTCGTTGATCAATCTCTTTGGGGTCAATTTGATAATTGAGGCCGGCTTTGCTCGTGTGAAAGAAATATCCCAAAATTACACTGGCAGATGAGTTCCGGATGGCATTTGCAAGGGCCCGATCATTGTCGGCGTTTGCTTTGCCTTCATCGATGAAATGAGAAAGTTTATTGTTTTTGATATTCAGCGCACTGATCTGACTTTCGAAACGATTGAACAACTGCAGGTTTGAGTTTTCATCCGGTTCCAGAAAACCGATGTCAAAACCGATGACTTTAGCCCCATCCTTATTCAGGGTGTCGACAAGGGCCGCCATTTTTGATCGGGGCCAGGGCCAGCGCCCTTCCTTATCCAGGCTTTTCTCATCGATGACCGCCATGACAACGGTGTTGGAGGGTTTTTCATGTCCCCGCATCAGGAAACGAAGGTCGAATGTTTTCAACTCAATCAAATCGAGGATGGGGATGCCGATCATAAACAGGACGACAACCAGCAGGATGCTGTAAAATGACAGAGAAAAAGGATTTACTGTAATGAAATTTTTAAGCTTTTTTTTCATCGGTTCAATTACCCATTAAACTTTCAGCTAAGCTTAAGGTCGCAGCTTTGTTATAGAGGTATGTGAGTTTATATTTACCGCCCGCTTGTCCCGCCCTTGCGGAGCTTCGCTTGAGACACAGAGGACGCAAAGAATAATATTTTTTCCATTGCCGTTGACCCCGCGCTATGCGGGACAGGGACGCCGGCAATGGAAAAGCACTCAGCAGCTTACGCTGCGGAAACGACAAAAGCTCAGCGTTTTCTGCGCCTCTGCGGTGAATAATTTTTAATAGAGACCTTTTTTAGGGGTGGTTATTGACTCCCAATTAAATAGCTTTCGGGTCATTAACATGGGTAGCGGCGGGAAGCTTCACTTGTAATGCTGTGCCTGTTTTTCAAAAAAATCGGCATAGGTGCCGCCAAGATCCATCAGCTGTTCGTGGGTTCCTTGTTCTTTGATCTTTCCGGCGTCAAAGACAAATATCCGATCTGCCATTTTAACGGTAGAAAAACGATGGCTGATGAGGACGGCCGATCGGCCGTCTAAAAGTTTTCGAAAAGTTCTAAAGACTTCGTACTCGGATTTTGCATCCAGAGCACTGGTGGGCTCGTCAAGCACGATGAGCTGGGCGTCTCGCAGAAACGCCCGTGCAAGGGCGATTTTCTGCCATTCGCCGACGCTGAGTTCTTCTCCATCCTCGAACCATTTGCCCAGGGGTGTCTCATACCCTTTGGGCAGTCTATGGATTAAATGGTCGGCACCTGAATGAAACGCAGCTTTGTCGATATCCTCGTGATCCGACGGCAGAAGAATGTTCCCGAACCAGATGTTTTCCCGGGCGGTGAGATGATATTTTACATAATCCTGGAATATAACGCTGATTTCGCGTCGAAACGCAGTTGTCTCGAATCGGCGAAGGTCGAACCCGTCCAGGGTAATGGTCCCTTCATTGGGATCGTACAGGCGGCACATCAGTTTGACGAACGTGGTTTTTCCCGATCCGTTCTCTCCCACCAGGGCCACCACCTCCCCGGGTTCGATGGACAGTGAAATATCTTCAAGGACATTCCCGTTACTGGTGGGATATTTAAAACTCACGTGTTTGAATGACAGGCCTTTTTTCATGGGCCGCGGAACCGGAACCGGATAAAGGGGCTGTTTGACCGTTGGCTTGAGATCCAGGAACTCGTAAAGGTTGGAAAGAAAAAGATTGTCTTCATAGAGATCGGCTGCGCTGCCGAGCAGGCCTTGAAGATAGCCAAGACCTCTCTGGAATGCCTGAAAATACATGACCATATCCCCCAGCGTGATAATACCCTGCACGGTTCGATAGGCAATAAAGCCTAAAGAGCCGAACACTGCGAGGGTTGCGCAGCCCTGGGCAAGCAGGTCCGCCACGGATCGTTTTCTGGTAATTTCAAGCCGTTCCCGGCGAAGCGCCTTGCGCAAGTCACCGAACCGGGACCTGAAGAGGCCCCCCAGATCGAACAGACGTATTTCCTTTGCATGGGCATCACCGGTCAGCATCCAGTTTAGGTAGCTGGATTTCCGTTCATCCTGGGTCCGTTTGTGCTGCCAGCGGTACATTTTCTCGGAATATTTCAGGCGGACAAATACCCCGGGAATGGCTGCGGCAAAAAGAACCCCTGCCACAGACCAGTGGAAGGAGAACAGCAGGCCAACCATTGCCAGCAGAGAGATCCCGTTTTGGCCCAGACGCAACAGTCCGTTGATGATGTGGGTGGGACGGTAGGGGCCTTCCTGCTGTGCCCGGTGAAGGGTATCAAAATATTGGGGGTTTTCGTAATACTCCAGATCTACCTCCGCCGACTTTGAATGAAGAATCGCGTACATGTGGTCGGTGACTTTCAGTGTCTGGGCTTCTTTGACAAAGGCTTCAATCTGTTGAAAGAGTGCATTTAGAAGGGCCGCGACCGCAGCAAACCCGATCAACAGAAGGATATGCCGAAAGCTCGCAATCCTATCCGGAGCAACTATTGAAAAGGTCACGGCATCCACGATCAGCTTCATGAGGTATAGGGTCAAAAGCGGCAGAACACCCTGGATAACCACTAAGGCCGTACCGGCGACAGTCCAGCCGGGCGCCGCCTGCCATACAAACCGCACTGCCCGGTCGAGACGCAGGGCGTGCCTCAATCTATGAGTCAATCGAAAGGTTTCCAAGGTTTTTTTATGCCAAAAGCGGGTTACGGGTTAAAAGCAAAGGGCATGGCGTAAAGGGCATAGGGTTACGAAGGCCGTTTCGTCAATTGGTAACGGTAATCGTGTTTCTTTTTTTATTCACGTTACTCTACCCGTCAGCCGATACAGGCGTCGTTACCCTCAACCTCTCCTGAATCTTTCTTCTTGATTGATTTACCCAAAACGTCCTTGGGACGAAATGGGTAAAGGTTATGCCATCGTTTAATATGATGGGGCATTTAGCTGGGAAAAAGTTAGGGTTACGAAGCCCGTTTCGTCAATCGTTTATGGTATTCTTTTTTTTATTCACCTTACCCCAACCGTCAACCGATACGGGCATCGTTACCCTTACCCTTTTCTGAAAGTATCTTTTCAAGTGTTCCGACCATCGTTCGTCGGAGATGCTCCACCCGTCGCAGGGTATAATGGGTGATGGGATTACGCTGAAGGTCCTTGACCAGCCAGAGGGTCCCGAAGCTCTTTTCTGCATGGTCCAGCAACGGCAGTTCCAGCTTAAGCAGGCATTCTTTACAAATATCGTTGGTTTCATCAAAACCTTCCCGTGTCCAGAGCCACTTTTTTTGGATTTGAATATCGGAAATATTTTGTGAATTCAAATGCAATTCAGCCATATCCATCTCGAGCATTTCCAGACCCATTGTGGTATGTCCCCATAATTCGTCTATACTATTTGATTTGGCGGTATCGATCTGAAGACTCAGAAAACTTCGCCGCTCACGGCTTATTCCTGCTTCGTCCGTGAGATCCTTGAACCATCCGTATATCTTGTCCGAGGCAATATATTCGAAATATCCCAGTTTGCGTACGAATATGACGACGCCGGCTCCCAAAACAACGAGGAAAAGACCGGCCTGTTCGTCTCGCATATTGACCATCACCACCGCGGCAATGCACAAGAAAAAGGTGAGCATGTAAATGAACAGTACGGTCTTTTTTGTGGTGAGTCCTTTGCCGATAAGTCTATGGTGTATATGTCCATTATCCGGTCGAAACATTTTTCGACCTCTGACAAAACGGCGAAACGGGGAAAGAATGGTGTCAAACAGGGGAATCCCCAGAGCCAGCAGGGGAATCAGCATGGCTGCACCCACCTGACTCTTGACCAAACCCATAATTGAAAGTCCGGCAACAGCATAGCCTAAAAAATAGCTCCCCCCGTCCCCGAGAAATATTGTCGCAGGATTGAAATTGTATCTAAGGAATCCGAGGGTGCTCCCGCCCAATGCCGTAAACAAGAGTGCAGTCAGATAATCCTCTCTGAGGATAGACAGGATTACCATGACCACCGAGGCGAACACCACAATGCCGGCGGCCAGTCCGTCCAGGCCGTCGACGAGATTTACCGCATTGATAAAGAGAACAAACCAGAAGACGGTGACAAAATAGGAAAGCAATCCAACCTTTATAAAGACAGTAAATATGGTGAAACCTCCGATGTTGATGCCGCCCCAGTAGGCGATGCTGGCCGCAATGATCTGAAAAAAGAATTTGATATTGGGACCCAGCCCCCGGAAGTCGTCAAATATACCGATACCGAAGCAGATCACTGCACCGGCCATAAAAAAAACCATTTGCCGATCCAATACCAGAAGATTCGATATGTTGGTGTTAAAGAATCCGGTGATCACCAGCGTCAGAACAAAGACGACGAAAACGGCCATCCCGCCGGTTCTGGGAATCGGTTTAAGGTGCACTTTCCTTTCAGAAGGTTCATCCATGGCCCCGAATTTGATCCCCAGCCATCGCACCAGCGGCGTGAGTATCAGGGACAGAATCAGTGCAACACTGAATGTGGCGAGAATTGTTGTCATTGTTACGGGTTACGAGTTAAAGGTGAAAAATAATAATTGTGAATTATTAATGTTGAATGTTGAATTATAAGATAGAAAGCTAATAAGCTGATAAGCTGGTAAGCTATTGACCCCTTTCCCCCTGGAGTCATCAAAACTTTTCAAAATCAACTCTTTTGGAGATGATCCTTTATCATTGAATTTGCTTGTATAATCTTTGCCTCAGAACCCGCATCAAAAACAGGGGTGCAGAAATTAACGTGCGGTTCCAAAGGCGACGGGGTTCCTGAATCAAGCGAGGCAGCCACTCGAGACCATGGTTCAGAAACCACGCGTCCGATCGTTTCACCGTGCCGATGTAAAAGTCGAACACGGCGCCGACGGCACCGATGAATTTGACGTTCAACCTGTCTTTATGCAGGTAGATCCATTTTTCCTGTTTGGGGGCGGTCATGCCCAACCAGAGCACGTCAGGTTCGGTACTGTTGACTGCCGCTACCATGGCATCGTTGTCCATCGGCGTGAATTCAGGTTTGAACGGCGGTGAATACATCCCAGCGATTTTAATATTGGGG
>JAHECI010000143.1 GCA_024641825.1 Desulfobacterales bacterium
TCTATCTTGAACAGCTTCGTCAATCAGGGGTTTCTGATTTAAGGCATTATTTGCGGAAACACCCCGAAGAAGTGCCACGCTGTATGTCACTCATTAAGACAGTTGACTGCAATAATGCTTTTTATGAACTTTTTGAGGCACAGGAAAAGAACGTTTTTATGTCGGAAATTCCCCTGATAGCACTGGGCAGTCAATTCCAACAAATGGCGGAGGAAATTATTCTGATGCTGGATCAAGGCACTATTCAACGGGAAAGGGAACAAACGATTCGGACGTTGAAAGGAAAACAAAAAAGTGTCATTGTTCGAGCATTGGTTCTTTCAGGTCATGAAGATACACTATCGAGGGTTGTCATTTCTTTGGTGGATATTACCAAGCGCAAGGAAGCTGAAGAAGCATTACGAGATAGCGAGCAAAGATTTCGTGAGCAGACCCTCCGTGACAATTTAACCTCCCTTTATAATCGGCGTTTTCTTTACCAGTCTTTGGATAGTTTGATCAAAATTGCCAAAAACAATCAAACCCGGTTATCGCTTCTTTTCATGGACCTGGACAATTTTAAGAAGGTTGTTGATACCTACGGCCACTTAAACGGCAGCCTTGCGATTCAGGAAGTCGCGGCCACCATCCGGAGTACCCTCGAATCACCGGCGTATGCCGTGGCCTACGCGGGGGACGAATTTATCGTGGTTCTACCCGGCTTAGACCCGCATCAAGCTGGAAGAAAAGCATCACAAATTCAATCTCAAATTAGAGAGACCGTATATCTGCGCAGTAAAGGTGAAGCGGTACAGCTTCAAGCCAGCTGTGGAATCGCCACTTTTCCCGAACATGCCTTCGATGCGGATTCACTTTTAGCCGCAGCTGACCAAGCGTTGTTCACCATCAAGAAAATCGGAAAGGGCGCCATTGGTTATTTTGAAAACATTGCTCCATAATCTGGATGAAATATGTCCGGTGGAAAAATTTGCTTAGAAGCCATTTCAAAACCTCCCATTCGTTGGCTTGAGCCTTTTGTAAAGCGCTAAGCTCGCTGTGCTAAATTTGTAGAACTCGGGCTAACGCCCTCAGACAGCTACAAATTTTACGCGCCGCATCGCTAAGCGCTTTTTGACAAAAGACTCAAAAATCACTCACCGGAAGGTTTTGAAATGGCTTCTATAAAGGGTTGTTTATGGTTTGAATGAAATTTGCCCGGATGCCTTACTTGGGCCAATGGGTGCTCATCGGGTGCATGTTTCAGGGACGCCTCGGTATCTGTAAGGCGTTTCTCAAGGCTCAGAAACGCGCAGCATCAGGGTTGGGACCATTGCCACCAAAAAAAATACCCCTGCGATAAGAAAGCAGTCATCAAAGGCTGCGACCATGGCTTCCTTTTTCACCATGAGATGCAACATGGTCAGCGCTTTCTGATATGCGGTGCTTTCCACGCTCCCAAGTTTTTGAAAAAATTCCTGAGCATGGCTTAAAAAATTTTTGGTGGCAAAAGAATTGAGATTTTGAGCTTGGGCAAAAAGCGAATGGTGAAAAACCTCCCGGCGGTCAAGTAGTACCCCGACAATCGCCACTCCGAACGCACCGCCTATTTGTCGAGAAACATTCATCAGTCCCGAACCGACGGCGGTTTTTTCCGGAGGCAAGCATTTAAGCGCCACGTTCATCAGGGGCGGAAAAATAAATCCGATGCCCAAGCCTCGAACGATCATCATCAGATAGGCCGTTGTTTGGGAGATCCTCAGATCGACGAAAGACAGCCAGTACAGGGAAAGGGCTGAAAAAAACACACCCAAAGTAATCGGAATGCGTGCGTCCATTCGGTCTGCCATGCGTCCCGCTATCGGCAATACCACTGCAACAACCACTGCCATGGGCAACATGAGAAGCCCGGCCTGGAGGGCGGTATAGTCCAGCATGCTCTCAAAATAAAGCGGGATAAGGAAGGTGGAACCATACAGACCAAAACCCTGGATGATAAACACAACTGTCGCCATGGTATGGGCAAAGGTCTTGTATACGCTAAGATCGATAAATGGCTCTTTTGCGACACGTTCTGCCCATAAAAAGGTCCCCAGTCCAAAAGCGGCAGCAGAAAAAAGTGTGAGAATATAAAAAGAGCTCCAGCCTTCTCTCTGGCCCTGGCTGAGGGCCGCGAGCAAGGTTCCCAGGAATACAGACATGGTTAAAAATCCCAGGATATCAAAATGCCTCTCTTTTTTGTCTTTATCCGCCGGCAAAATAATGGCAGCCAAAACGATACCGATAAGACCGATGGGGATATTGATATAGAAGATAAGATGCCAGGAAAACTGGTCCGTCAGATAACCACCGAGGGTCGGGCCGATGGCCGGGCCGAACGTGGCGCCGATGCCGTAAACGCCCATGGCCAGCCCCCGTTCTTCAGGGGGAAAGGCCTCAAAAATGATGACCATGGCGATGGGCATTAATGCCCCGGCGCCAATGCCTTGAAGGATTCGAAAAACAATCAGGGCATCCACATTCCATGCTGCCCCGCTCAGGCATGACGCTGCTGTAAAAATTATCAGGCTCGCCATGAAAAGGGTTTTGTTGCCGATTCGGGCGCTAAACCAGCCGACGGAGGGCATCATGATGGCCATGGCGATCATATATGCGGTGACAACCCATTGAATCTTATCGACATTGACGCCGAATGCAGCCATGATCTTGGGCAGCGCTACATTCACAACGGTGGTGTCGAGGACCACCAGGAACGCTCCGCTCATCACCGCGACAACCACCAGCCACTTATAAAACGGTTTCTGGCCGGCCCCGGTCATTACAGGTGTCATTGTTTCGTCTTCCGGATGTCGATGCCGACCGTAACCATCATGCCGGGCCGAAGCTGTTCGGCAGGATCGACAACCTCAATTCTTATGGGGATCCTTTGGGTGACCTTGGTAAAGTTCCCGGCAGAACGGTTTTCCGGAATCAGGGCAAACTCAGAAGCGGTCGCAGCGCCAATGTTAATAACTTTGCCTGTGAATCTTGTCTTTGAATAGGCATCGACGTTAAGATCAACAGATTGTCCCAGGCGGACGTGTTTCACCTGGGTTTCTTCCAGATTTGCTTCCACCCAAATATTGTTCAAATCGACGATGACGGTAACCGGTTGGCCGGCAGTGATGACTTCTCCGATGTGGGAAATTTTTTTGGCGACGACCCCGTCAATGGGGCTGGTTACCGTCGTGTGAGCGAGTTTAAGTCGTGCAGCCTCAAGTTCCGCGGTCGCTTCTTCCAGTTTTCCTTTTAACGATTCGACCCGCCGCTGCTTTATGGTGACTTCGCCGGTATTGGCCCGGGTAACTTCGAGCTTGGCCCGGTTTTCATTAATTTCTTCCGCCGCACTTGTCAGCCGGGCTTGAGCCAGGTTATAGGCGGCCTGTACCTTGTCCATTTCACTCGCTGAAACCGTTTTGCTTTTGTATAATTTGCTGACCCGCTTAAAATCCAATGTCGCCAGCTGCATATTTGCTTCAGCTTCTTTTGATCGGGCCTGGGATGCAGACAAGACCGCTTCAGCTCGCTCCACGTCTTTTTCTGTCTTTCCCCTGACCACCAATACATCGGCCATGGCCTCATTGAGCGATGCATTGATCGCCTGAACCGCACCGGCGGCAACATCGACTTGGGCCTGGTAATCTTCTTCCCGAAGCTGGGCAATCAATTGTCCTTTTTTGACGTGTTCACCTTCACGGATTGGAAGCAGTCTTATCTTGCCGGAAACCGTCGAGCTCACCGAAATCAGGTCTCCTTCCACATTGGCATCGTCGGTGCTGGCGTGAGTAACGTAATAATGGAGCCAGCGAATGCCGTAAAAAGACCCCGCGAGGATTCCAAATGCAAGAATGACCAAAAGCCATTTTTGCGTCCGCTTACGGGTGGCGTTGTTGTTTGAAGTTACGGGTTCAACATTCTTATCGCTCTGGGTGGTCATTTCTTTTTTCCCCGTTCAATAACCTTCTCTTTTTAACTTGTGTACATCCATTAATCCAAATCAGGTGAAATTTCCTTTTTTTCTTCTCTCACCGTGTTGTCTGCTGCGCTGCTTTTACCGTCTTTTTCGGGGTATCTTCCATGGCCGCCAAAGATTTCCAGCCACCCCCCAATGCCTTGTAAAGTCTTACCAAATTGGAGATCACGGCGCCGTTGCTCTGATTCAGTTCATCCTGTAAGATGAGGAGGGAGCGTTGAGCGTCCAGCACATTATTGAAATCCACCAGACCGGCGTGGTACTGGTCCTGAGCCAATAGAGCGGCCCGCTGGGCTGCGTTGGCGGCTTTGGAGAGGGATTCCCGCCGGAGCTGCTCTTTGGCATAGGCCACAAGGACATTTTCCACCTCTTCTAAGGACTTGAGAACAGCTGCTTCATATTGGATCAGGGCCTGTTCCTGACGGGCGGTTTGGACTTCGATATTCTGGCGGATGGCATTGCCGTCAAAGATATTCCAGGAGACGCCGGGCCCGATGCTCCAGGTCCGGCTGGCCCATTCAAAGAAGTCTCCGCTGGAAAGGGACTCAAGTCCAATGGTGCCGAATAACCGAAATTTGGGATAGAGCTCTGCCGTCGCCTCGCCGATGCGGGCGGTCTGGGCCGCCAGATTACGTTCGGCCCTGCGGATATCGGGCCGATGCCGCAGGGTCTCGGCCGGGATTCCGACAACCACGGTTGCCGGAAGTTCCGGAATGGGTTGTTTCACAGCCAATTCCCCATGAAGTTTTCCGGGTTGTTCGCCCAGGAGCACTGCCAGACGATTTTTGGCTGCATCCAGTCCGGTCTTCAATGCCGGTATCTGGGATCGGGAGCTTTCCAGGATGCGCAAAGATTGTTGCACCGCCAGCTCGTCGATGATCCCTGCTTCGTACCGGGATTGATTCAAGTCATAGGTTTCCTGCTGGGTTTTGATATTGGCCTCGGTCACCGCCAAACGGGCCTGAAAGGTCCTCACCTCCACATAGTTCAGGGCCACTTCGGCCAATAGGCTCACCAGAACGTTGTAGAGATTCTCCTGGGTGGCTTCGAGATTCGCCTGGGCAGCCTCCACCGAGCGGCGCACGCCGCCAAAAACGTCCAGCTCCCACCCTGCGTCAAAACCCGCCGAATAAAGTTCGCTTTCGGTTCCCGTGCCGCTGTTTTCGCTGGTGCGTTGTTTTGAAGCTGAAGCTGCAACATCCAGTGTGGGAAACAGATCCGCCTTGCTAATGCCACGTAACCCTCGAGCCTCACGGATTCTGGCCCGGGCGTTTTTCAGATCCAGATTGCCGTTAACCGCACGGGCCACAAGGCTATCGAGTTGGGCGTCGTTGAGTGTGCTCCACCAGTGGGCCAGGGTTTCAGGGGCCATGGAACCGGCGGTCAGACCCCCTTCGAGTTCAGCGTGCCATTCATCCGGTGTCCGGGGCTCTACCCGGGTATAGTCCGGCCCAACAGCCGCACACCCGGCCAGAACCAGCGTCAGGATTATCGACACGCTCCTCCGTGTCAGGCTTTCGAGCATATTCTTCATTCGTTTGTCCTTTTGCGCGTGCATCATCTTAACCTTCTTGTCTTATTCCACAATATGTTTTTCTCCCTTTTTCCCTCGCCAGGCATGGCCCTTTTCCCGGGCTGTTTGAAAGGCATAGTACAGCGCCGGAACCAGGAAAATGCCCAGCAGGGTCGCCGCCAGCATACCGGAAAAGACCGTGGTGCCGATGGCCCGGCGGCTGTTGGCCCCGGCCCCGGTGGCGATCACCAACGGCGCCACGCCGAGGATAAACGTAAAGGCGGTCATCAGCACCGGTCGAAAGCGGATTTTTGCCCCTTCAATGGCGGCTTTTTCCACGGAATACCCTTGCTCTCGCCGGTCCTTGGCAAATTCCACGATCAGAATGG
This sequence comes from Desulfobacterales bacterium, assembly GCA_024641825.1. GTDB lineage: Bacteria > Desulfobacterota > Desulfobacteria > Desulfobacterales > UBA11574 > JAAXQD01. Next base: position 5,891 of record JAHECI010000143.1, read on the forward strand.
CATTTTTGGCGGCCAGACCCACCAGTAGGACCAGGCCGATCTGAGCATAGATGCTGAGGTTAAGTCCCAAAATCCACAAACCGACCAGGGCGCCCAAGCTGGATACGGGAATCGATAAGATAATGGAAAGGGGGATATTCCAGCTTTCGTACTGTCCCACCAAAAACAGATAGCCAAAAAGAAGGGCCAGGGCAAACAGTAACAACACCTTGCCGCTGGCCTCGCGTTCCTGAAAGGACATGGACGACCAGTCAAAGGAATATCCGGGGGGCAGTGTGTCGGCCGCCAGCCGTTCCATGGCTGCCATGGCCTCTTCCGAAGAAAACCCCGGGGCTGCGTTGCCGTTAATTTGTACACTGGTGAACTGGTTATACCGGTAGACGATTTGCGGCGCCAGGATCGTGGACAGGGTGAACAGACTTTTCATGGGCACCATCTTATTGTCGTTGCTCCGGACATATAACCGACGGATATCGTCCAAAGTACCCCGATACTTCGCCTCAGCCTGAACCTTGACCTGATAGGTTCGGCCGAAGATGTTAAAATCGTTGACGTAACCTGAGCCGAGGTTTTTATTCAGGGTGTCAAAAACCCGGCTGACCGGTACCTTGAGGGTCTCGGCCCGGGTGCGGTCGAGATTTACGAAAACCTGGGGCGTGTCGGCCGTGTAGGTGGTAAAGACCCGCTTCAAGGCCGGGTCCTGGTTGGCGGCAATGACCAGAGACCGGGTGGCCGCTGCGATCTCCTGGGGAGATTGATCTTCAAGGGCCTGGAGCCGGAAATCAAAGCCGCCGGTAGTTCCCAGCCCGAATATGGGCGGTGGCGCAAAGGCAAAAATATTGGCCGATGAAATGGCGGCCAACCTCCCCTGGGCCTGCCCCACAATGGCCCCCAACTGCTGATCCGGACGGGTGCGCTCGTCCCATGGTTTCAGGACCACCAGGCCGAACCCCACATTTTCGGCTGTACCGCTGAGCAGGCTGAACCCGCTGACGCCCAGAACGTCGTCGACGCCATCGATCTCCTTCAACGCTAAAGAGGCCCGTTCCATCACCGTGTTGGTGCGCGCCAGTGAAGCACCCTCGGGCAATTGTGCATTGATAAAAATAACGCCCTGGTCTTCCTGGGGCAGGAACGTTGCCGGGGTGTGGGCGAACAGAAAATAGGCAGCACCGACAACCCCGACGAAGATCAATAAGGCCACCACCAGCTTTCGGATCAGCCAGGCGGAACCGGTCACATACATGTTGCGGGACGCCCCGAGGGCCCGGTTAAACCAGGCAAGGGGACCATGCTGCGGGATTTTCGGAGTTTTGAGCAGCACGGCGCACAGGGCCGGGCTCAGGGTCAGGGCGTTGATGGCCGAGATGACCACCGCCGTGCAAATGGTCACGGCGAATTGTTTATAAAGCTGGCCGGTGATGCCGGGCATGAAACCCACCGGTACGAACACGGCCAAAAGAACCAGAGTGGTGGCGATGATGGGGCCGGTGACCTGGCCCATGGCATGGATGGTTGCAGCTTTGGAACTTAGTTTTCTTTTATCCATGACCCGGTACACGTTTTCCACCACCACGATGGCATCGTCTACCACCAGGCCGATGGCCATGATCAGGGCAAACAGGGAAAGGGTGTTGGCACTGT
>JAHECI010000144.1 GCA_024641825.1 Desulfobacterales bacterium
GACGTTTGACGTGGAAGAAAGCGACCGAGGACCGGCGGCCAAGAACGTCCAGAAAGCTTAGATTCCGAAACATCAAAATATAAAAGGCATTTCATCGAAAAAAAGATGGGATGCCTTTTTTATTTAGATTCGCCTGACGGCCCTGCTGCAAAAATCCCGCTTTTCCAGGACAGGGAGAAGATTCATGTGCTTTTCTCAAAATGCCGGATTATCTCCCCGATTTTTTCTTCAATGTACGTGGCAATCGATTGGGCCTGGTCCGATGTAATCGTCGCGATATCCGATGAAAGTCTTTCAATTTCTTGTTCATCAATCCCGGTGGTCATGTTGATCAAAAACGGGTCGACCTCCCCTTCAGCCAGCAACACCCCACAGGCGCCAAACGCGCCCATGAATTCATCGTTTACGAAAATAGGAACAACGATCTTTAATAGGCCGGCATCGCATTCTTCGATGAGGCTTTTTCCGGTTTGCTTTGCCTGGGCGGCAAGGTTCATGTGGGCGACGGCGCAGATATAACTCTGTCCCCTGTCCGTGGCCTTAATGGCAGGGCACAGCCTGTTTGCCCAATTTTTATAATCGGTTATCCGGATGCCGTCCGTATTGAAAACATTCGCATCGAGGTTGAATCTTCGGGTGACGTCCTCCTCGAGGGCTTTCCATTTTTCAAGGGGTAGAAGATCGGTCAGTTTCATTGTCGATAAACTCCTTTCTATAGCCTTTCTCAGAATAACATTCCGTCTCGGCCCCAGGACAATTCCGTTTTAATCGGTAAGAACTCGCAAATAAAACCGCGTAAAAGCGAACAGGTCTAAGGTGTTAAGTTTGCACGGCGGGACTTTGATAATTATCAATAATCTTGACAACCTCTTTGCTGTTCGCTTGAACGCGCTCTAATTTGCTCAGACAGCTTCCCGATCCAAACGGAATCATCCTGCGGCCTACTGAAATTGTGAGCGTAAGCAATTCATCGGGCACTCAGTGGCTGTTCTGAAGCCACTGTTCGAGGCGACGGAGCCCTTCTTTGATGGACACCGTTGGTGCGTACCCCAGATCTTTTCTGGCGGCACGGATATCGAACCAGTGGGCGGTTGCAAGCTCGTCCGCAAGAAAGCGCGTCATTTGAGGTTCTCCGCGGATCCTGAACATTGTGTAAACAAATTCCAAAAGAGCGCCCACCAGCCATGCCATTTTACGGGGAATGGCCCGCTTGACCGGAGGGTGTCCGGCTGCTTTTAAAATATCGTCGACCAAATCCCACAAAGGAACCGGGTCGTCCTGGCTGATGAAATAAACCTTCCCCGAAAGTTCGGGGTTCTCCTTCAGCCGGTCAGCGGCCAGAACATGGGCGTGGGCAGCGTTGTCGATGTAGATGGTGTCCACACGGTTTTTTCCCGTGCCGACCCTCACGAGACGCCGGGCCCTTTCGATAATCCTCGGCACCAGATGGTTGTCTTTGGGCCCCCATATCAAGTGGGGTCTCAACGTGATGGTCATCAGGTCTTTGTCTGCGGCCTTTATGACAAGCTGTTCTGCCATTGCCTTGGTTTTCGGGTAGGGGGCATGAAAATTTTCAGGATAAGGGGCAGATTCGTCCACGCCTTCCATGTCCGTGCCGTCAAAGACCACACTGGGGGAGCTCGTGTAAACGAGCCGTAAAACGCCCTGCTTTTTACACGCGTCGATCACATGCTGTGTCCCTAAAACATTGGTTGGGTAATAATCCGCGTAATCTCCCCAAACACCGGGTTTGGCTGCAACGTGAAAGACGAGCTCTATCCCCTTGCACGCCTGTTCAACGGCCGTTTTATCAGCCATATCCCCCTGGAGCTGTTCGACCCCCATCCGGGCAAGTTCAGGGTAAAAATTGCGGGAAAAGCTCCGGACAGCATCGCCTCGATCCACCAGTTGTCTGACGATGGCGCCGCCTAAAAATCCGCCCCCGCCGGTGACCAGGACCCTTGCGGGCGCCTCGGCTTTTGTGGAATCATCATGTTTCATGGATTTAATTTTTTCCCAGCCCAGACCGCCAGTTTTTCCCGGAAAATTTTTGAGTTGTGCCGAATGTCTACCGGAAACGACGGGTGGAACAATACGTTTTCGATCTCCCGGGTCAATTCATGCTGCTGTGCAAGTTCCAGGAGTTCATTTTTAAGCGCTTTTTTATGGTGCTTGATTTTGCTACGCGTCAGTTCGATGCAGATGACCGGTTTTTGTCGATGAATCGGTCCGATTCCCACCAGGGCGCTGCGATACACCCCCGGATGCGTGTTGAAGATCGCCTCGCAGGGTATGGTGAACAGCGTTCTGTTCTCGGTGATCACACGATGACTTTTCCGGCCGCAGAACCATATCCTCCCCTTTGAATCCTTCCACCCCACATCCCCCATCCGATGCCAAAAGGAATCTTGGTCTTTGATCTTTGCCAGGGCATCCGACTCGGGTCTTTTAAAGTAATTTCGGGTCACGAGGTCGCCTTTGACACATATTTCACCGATTTCACCGTCCGGGACCGTGAGGTCTTCGGACCATTTGCCGATGGGGTCATCGCTGACTTTGATAATGCAAATTTTTAGATCGTCAATGGGGCGGCCGATGCAGATACCGTAGCCCTGCTCGCTGAGCCTTCGGGTTTCGGACAGGATTTCGTTGCTGGTGATGGATATGATGGGAACCGCTTCGGTGGCCCCATAGGGCGTATGTATCTGGGCATCTCCACAGAGCATCGACGAAAACTGTTCGATGATCGATGGGGATACCGGTGCGCCGGCGGAGATGACCCGTTTCAAGGACGGCAGCTCAATTCGATTCTTTTTTCCGTATCCACCCACACGATTCAGAAGGGCAGGGGAGGCAAACATGCTGGTGACCCCCTGGTTCAAGATGGCCTCGATAATATTTTTTGGGTTGACACGGGCGGGTTTCGTGGGGTCCATGTCCGGTATGACCGACGTTATCCCCAGGGCCGGCCAAAAAAGGGCAAACAGCGGGAATGTGGAAAGATCTATTTCATCCGAAGATATTTTCAAATGGGATTTTATGTGACCCAGCTGTGCGTTGAAGTTTCCGTGGGTGTATACCGCACCCTTTGCAGGACCGGTGCTGCCGGTGGTAAAGAGTATGGCGGCGGTATCGTCCGTTCGGGTTTGGGCCATGGAATAGGGCGTCCAGGGCGTCCGGCGCAGCTGGCGAAGGGTAAACCCCCTCCAGAACCATCGCCGGCCCACCGTTACCCATGTTTTGAGTGTTTTAAAAAATTTGGGATAGAGTGTTCGAATTACATGGGCAGGGGGGATGCCGATAAACGCCTCCGGACGCCCCTCTTTGAAACAGGCGACCATGCGGCGAATCCCCATTCCGGGATCCACCACCACCGGAACGGCACCGGTTTTAAACAGCGCAAAAATAATGATAAAAAATTCGAGACTCGGTTTGACCATTAAAATGGTCCGGGTGCCCCGGGTGATGCCGGCGTTCTCCATTCCATGGGCCAGACAATCGGATTCCCGATCCAGCTGCAGAAACGTCAGATGAGAATAGGTGACCCGGCCGCAGTTATCCCGTCCCGCAGGATAAACCACCGCCCTTTTGTAGGGCGTTTTTTCGGCCACCCTTTTCAGGCGGGACGCAACGTTAACGACAGAACTCTCTTTTTCCGGATGGGTTGGTCGCATCTTTTCGAATTAATATCAGATAAACTTTTTGTAATTTTTCGACATTTTAAATCTTAACTTAGATACAATACCTAACAACGGTTGTAAAGATGCTTTGTCACCCTGATGCCCATCATGTGTGTAAGGTCTGCCAAATGAGGTTTCGTTATCGATGGGAAAGAAACGTCGACTCACACCCTGGCTATCGGGGCGTCGTCGGACATCGCCAATGCCGGCAGGTTCAAAACCAAGCTGGACTTCAACGGCGAAGTATTCAACGGTGAAAATAGGTATGACGTGGCGTGGAAGTTGGAGTACAACTTTTAGAAGCCATCTCAAAATAATCTTTTAGACCAATCCGCCAAAGGCGGACGAGTCTCGGCGTTGGAGGCTCGTTTTAACTCCCCGACATACCTGAGTTTGCGTGTCGAAGATCCCGTCAACAGACGGGATGGGTTAAAACTCGGCTCCGACTTTTTATCCCGCTGGATTTTAGCGGGGGATCTTGAACCAAAATCTTTATTTTGAGATGGTTTCAAGTCAGTTACGACGCTAAGCCGTTTGTCTGAAATGCGAAGGTGCTGTGCAAAGATGGCACAGCACCTCTTTTTTCCGGTTTTACCCTTGATAGCCGAGGAATACCGGGCTGTCTTTTAGACAAGTTGTCGTCAAATCAACCTGTTTGCTCGGCTCGGTCCGACCCCCGAAACCGTCAAAAGCCCGGCGACGGTCTCATATCGTCGATCAATTCCGGGGTCTGTCCGCCAAGTCGGCACGCCACCACGGCGCCCGAGTCATCTTTCAGGTAATCCACGATCTGTCGGCTTAACATGTTTCCCATACTGATTTCTTCGTCGACGACGATGTCGGCCCCGGCTTCTTTTAGATCGGCGATGTTTCGATTATACCTGCACCGGACCGCGATGGGCACACCGGGCCGTAGTCGCCGGACCATTTTCACGATCCGAACCGCAGCGTGGGGATCGGGGATGGTAACCACAACCATGCACATCTCTGCAAGATCGGCGTGGGTCAAAATATCTTCTTGGCTTGCATCTCCCAGATAAAGATGAAGTCCATGTTGGCGGGCATATTCACGATTTTTTGGATTAATGTCGACGATCACGGGTTCGAGGTGTTGTGCCACCAGTGTCTGCACAACCTGTCGCCCTGAGGGTCCTAATCCCACCACCAGTACCCGGTTGAACGGTTTCCCATCGACGGATTGGAAAGGTCTTCCCGCCACAGGTTTCCTTCTCTGGACGAATGCCAGTAGACGCTCGGCAATCGCGTCGGCATTGGCGATCAAATAAGGGGTGATGAACATCAATACGATGATCACGGAAATGATCAGGTCGACGATATCGTCTTTCAACAAACCGCCCCTTCGGGCAGTGGCTGCCAGTACAAATGAGAATTCCCCGATCTGGCTCAGGGTAATACCTGTGGCCAAAGCCTGACGGCTTTCAAGGCTGAAGATGCGAGCCACACCATAAACGATCCCGGTTTTGAGTATGAGAACGATTGCCGAAACAGATGCAATCCAATGTATGTGTTTGATGAACCACAGGGGTTTGGCCTGCATGCCCACCGAGGCAAAAAAGAGGGTGACCATGATGATACGCATCGATCCGATATCGGCTTGAATTTGGGTGGCAAAGGGGGATTCTCCCAGCAGCATACCTGCAACAAAAGCCCCAAGCGCAGGCGAGATGTGCAATTTGTGGGCCGCCCAAGCTGCGCCAAATCCGACCGATATGCTCAGCAGTACGGTCAGTTCACGATTGGCAAAGAGTTTCGCCTCGCTGAGCAGTATCGGGGCCAGATGATACAACAGCAGATAGAATACACCGGCCAGGCCGATCAACGAAAGGCTTATCTTAAGGATGTGCAGACCGATATTCATCTCCACTGCACCCGGTGTAAAAAAGCTGACCATCAACACCAGGGGCACCATGGCCATGTCCTGCATCAGAAGAATGGCCAGGCAGGTCCTGCCTTTGACCGAATCGATTTCCATTCGATCCACCAGTAACCGCAGAACAACAGTGGTGGAACTCAATGCGACGATGGCTCCCAGCGTGAGTGCCCGAGGGAGGTCGATCATGGATACCGTTATCAGGGTAACTGTCAGAATGGTCAACGCTACCTGCAGTGTTCCCCCGCCGAATGCCATCCGTCCCATTTTCAACAACTGTTTGAAACTGAATTCGAGACCAATGGAAAACAACAGCAGCGCGACACCCAGTTCTGAAATATTGTTGACAGCCGTTGGGTTAAACAGCAAGGGGCCGACGATGGTGCCCGTCAAAAGATATCCCAGTATGGGACTCTGTCCCAGGCGCTGGGCCATGGCGCCCATCAGAAAAGCACCCCCCAACAGCATTACCATTTCCATCACTACAAACCATATATCCATAATTCGGAATCCCTTTTCGATTAATTTTATACAGATAATGATTTAGAAAGGGAAATAAAGTCAATTTAAAATAATGCTACGGGCAATTTCAAGACGCTATTTAAACCTGAGACCCTTTTGGGTATGATAGTTTTTACCTATTATTAAAACTTTAATTAACCATCATTGCATTTTCCCATTTCGGCCGTAATTTGTTACACAGAGAGACTGGTTGCGATACGCAAATCATACGAAACTATATGACAAAAAAACCAGCATTAGGGAAAGGATAGGATAATTAGACAGGAGGTGCATCATGATCGGAATAACCATTACCATTCTAACTATTGCCTACTTTTTAAACACATGTGTCAGCAGTAGAGCAATAACATGCAAGTTGTAGATCGAGTCGGGGCAGGGATTCGATGGAAGAAGCCATTCTCTTCTTTATAGGACCTCAAGTGGGAAACAGGCATCGGCCAATCGATTTTCCTGTCTCGGACAGCCCAAAAGATCTCTTGTCTTGCTCGTTAAAGTCCATTTACGTAATGTAACAGGCCGTTGATACAAAAAAGGTCTTGAAAAAAGAAAGCCATCGAGAATCATCCTCTTGGAAAAAATCGATAAAACAACTGAGAGGAGAAACCGATGCCTGAAAAAACTATTAATTCAAATGGCAGGCATAGTTTTTTTAAATTCGCAACTTCAATCAGCAATGGGGATGTCCTCAACGGCAACTTTGCTGAGATTATTCTCTTATATAAGGTTGGAGGGTGGCTTTGATCTGTAGATGATATTTGAGGAATCGTGGTGATGATCATGCCCATGATGGTTATGGTCGTGCGGTCGGTGTGTGGGTTGGGCACCGCGGGCATTTCTAAAATACCACCCGTGCTTGCAGACCAAATACTGCGATGCTGGATTCGCCCCAGCTGCACCGCCGACGCCGACACGAGAGTTGCCGCCGATTGCACCGGCCGCAGCACCTTTTCTGGCATCTGAAGCGATGGCCCTGGCGGAATCACTGAACACCCGGATGATCTCGATCAAGGAATGCCTTGAATTCCGGATCATCGCGCAGGACTTTGCGGGCGGCGGCAATCAGGCGATCGACCTCCTCATCGCTGAGATGGAAATTGGTACCGATGCTGTTTAAGAATTTGCGTTCGTCGTCATCAGCCACGGCATTGAAGCTGACTTCAACAAAATTGAATTCCACGGGATGCTCCGGCGTTGAATAGTGCTCTGCCCAACTATTGTATGCATAGCGGACAATGTCGATGGTGTCGGTGCTATAACGGGCGATCTGGTCCGATGTGACACTGCCGATCAGCTGACTGAGGGAGGGAGCATAGTGTTTCATAGCCCAGTCCGTCTTTGTTTTTGTTATGGAGTTTACTGAAATGATCAGTATTCGGCGTGGATGGGGATGCAACAGGGTGCTTAATGCCTCTTTCGGATCACCAACAAGAA
>JAHECI010000145.1 GCA_024641825.1 Desulfobacterales bacterium
ACAGCACTTCCGACAATGACTGTAGTTCCGGCGTCTGCGCAACCGGGATGTTATCCACGCCTTTCTGCTCCAGAGCTTCAATGATCGACTTAATGGTAATAATGTTTATGTCACGGGCCGGTTGATAGGCCAATTTTTCATTCCCCTTTATTTCAGTGATGGAGAAAATTTCGCATTCGACGAGTTCATCGAGGAGCTCCAGCACCAGCCGAATCGGAATCTCCAGAGTCTGTGACAGTTTGGAAGCGGTCAACGGCATTTTTCCCTTTGAAAAAGTGGATATAACGCGATGGGCAATTTGAAGGGTTAGCAATCTTTTAAATGCCGGGCTGATTTGGCGGCGATCCGGCTCAAATTCATAGGTGTCCACATATTGATAGGCAAAAGAGATTTCTGCGCCAAAAAGGACTATCAGCCAACTCAACTGCATCCATATTAAAAATAACGGAAGTGCGGCGAAACTACCGTATATGGCATTATACTTCGCCACCCCGACCTGAAAGAGGATATAGGCCAACTGGGCTGCTTGAAAAATGGTGCCGGCAATGATGCCGGCAATAAAACCGGCGCTGAAATTAACCTTGGTGTTGGGCATTAAAATATAGGTAAAAATAAAAAGTATCCACACCAGAAAATACGGTGTTAATTTCAGCATGAAAAATATCATTGGACTGAACATTCCGATGAGTGCCACTTTTTCAGTTATTAATGTAATTTTCGTTGTTATAAATACTGTGGCACTGCTGGACATGAGGATCAGCAACGGAGAAATAAGTATGATGGACAGGTAGTCACTAAATTTTCTTCCATAAGAGCGAGGCGTTTTTACTTCCCAGATATCATTAAACGAACCTTCGATATGGGCCAACAGTTTAATGACCGTCCATAATAGGACGACGATACCGATGCTGACGATCATTCCACCTTTTGTATTTTTAAGAAGCGAGTGTGCAAAATCCACAACGCGTATCATCACTTCTTCCTGTCCGGAGAATCTTTCCAGGAGCTGTTTCTCGAGAACCTCTTGAAAGCCGAATCCCTTGGCAATGCCGAAAGCCATGGCCACCACAGGGACAATGGAGAGTATGGAATAAAAGGTCAGGGCCGATGCCCTTAACGGGCATTGGTCTTGTCCAAATCCGCGGGTCGCCAAAAGAAGAATTCGAAGTTGTTTGATTAAAAAGTATTTCATGGGTGGAAAATCTTTTTTTCGAATCCTCCAAATTTCGGTATTAATAAAGTTGATCGTTTTCGATTTTAAAGCAAGAATGTCCACCATTGATATTGTCCTCCGCAGTTCAAATGATCCGTATGGGAAAACTACCGTTTCCGGGAAAATCACAAAAGGGAAAAAGCGTGGCTCAAGGGAAGCCCGGCTGCGATCATCTTATTGAAAACCGAAACCATATCATAGGGTATGAATTTCACTTGGAGGGTGTCTTCCGAAGTATCCCAAATGACATATTTGGCGTGATTGTTTCCGTCCCTCGGTTGCCCCACGCTCCCGATGTTGATGATGTATTGATTTTTTCTGTTAAGGTTGACGACGCTTTGGGTCAGCGGTGTACGGGCAATTCCGGTACCGTTAAAGTCTATAATTTGAAGGAGGTGCGTATGCCCAATAAAACAAATTCTTTCTTTTAGTTGTTTAAAAGCATCTTGCATCTGGTCTTCTGAAACCTGAAAGAGATAGGTGGTCGCTGAATCGGGCGGGAAACCATGAACAAACCGGCAGTCGTGGTGAATCAAGAATGGTTTTAGTTCTGAAATGAAATTGATCACATTTCCAGAGAGTAGTTCAATGGTCCTAAGAAGCGACTTGCGGGCCAGAGGATTGAACCATTGGAGATAGTTTTGATCGGTTACGGCCTGTTCATGGTTGCCCATGACACATGGGATTTCAAGATCTTTGATCATCGTAACGACCGGGTCAGGATCAGGACCATAACCGATGGTGTCACCCAGGCAGATCACGCTGTCGACATTCGATCGGCCGATATCGAACAGAACCTGCTTGAGCGCTTCCAGGTTCGCATGAATATCAGATATAACCGCAACTCTCATGGGCTTACCACCATGCCGAAGAGCCGTAGGACCTGAAGTCGGGTTTTAGATCAGGAAGCGGTTAAGTGACGCAAACACGACGGACCTCGGTGATATCGGTCAGCCCTTGGAATGCTTTGGAAACACCGTCCTGAACCAGAGTGGTCATGCCGTCACTGGCTGCTTGAATAAGGAGTTCCTCGGGCGTCGCTTGTTTTTTTATCATTCTTTTAATGGTCTTCGTCCCTTCCATGAGTTCATGGATCCCGAGTCTTCCTTTATACCCGGTTCCGTAACACTCATCACATCCTTCGGCACGATAAAGGAGCGTTTCCGGGTTGAGTTCAAGTCCGGATGAAGCGAAATATTTTTCACCGTAAATCGATCTGATTTCATCAATTTCTTCTTGGGAAGGATGGTACTCGGCTCGGCATTCTTTGCACAACACTCGGGCAAGCCTTTGGGCCAGAACTGCCTGAAAGGCATCCGCAAAATTAAGGGGATTGATCCCCATGTCGAGGAGGCGTGAAACGGTTTCCGGAGCACTGTTGGTGTGCAGTGTGGAAAAAACCAAATGGCCGGTGAGGGATGCCTCAACGGCGATGGAGGCGGTTTCTTTGTCCCGCATCTCACCGATCATAATCACATCAGGATCGGCCCTTAAAAATGCCCGCATAACTCTTGCAAAATCGAGCCCGATTTTTGACTGGCACTGGACCTGTCTGAGGCCGAGCTGCGTGATTTCCACCGGGTCTTCCGCCGTCCAAATCTTGATTCCGGGTTTGTTGATATAACCGAGAGCCGAGTGAAGGGTGGTGGTTTTTCCGGAACCGGTGGGTCCTGCCGCCAAAAACAGTCCGGTGGGTTTGGAAATGACGTTTTTCACAATGGTCAGATTCCTTTCATTCAACCCCACCTCGTCAAGTTTCATGGCGCCGGCTTCGGCCAGAATTCTCAATACCGCATCTTCATATCCTCCCACCGTGGGAAGGGTGGCAACCCGAAGTTCAAACGGCTTGATCCCTTTGCGTTTGAATTTTATTTTACCGTCTTGGGGCAGACGTCTTTCAGCAATGTCAAGTCCGCTCATGATCTTGAGCCTTGACAGAATCGCTTTGGCGTGGGTAATCGGCACCTGTAAAAAATCCTGGCAAACCCCGTCAATTCTAAATCGAATACCCACTGTCTTGGTTAGGGGGGACGGTTCGACATGAATGTCGGAAACTTCTTTTCGGTACGCTGAAATGAGAGCCTGGTCAACCAGTCGCACCACCTGACTGGAAGATTCATCAAATTCTTCGATGACCTCTTCATCTTCATCTTCTTCAAATTCAATGTCCGGCATGATGTCAAAGGCATCAACGGCAGTCTCTTCAGCAGTCCTTCCGGATTGGGTCTTCTGGTCAAAGAAGTGGTTAATAATTTTTGAGATATCTTCTTTTATGCCGACGAAATAGTTGATATTGTTGGTATACACCAGGGTTGCAATATGGTCGGTTTTAATGAGATCCGTTGGGTCGTCAATCAAAATGTCGACAGCCCCGCTTTTCATATCCCAGTTCAGCGGGACCCAGTTATATTGAATAAGAAACGACTGTTTCAGTTTGGTTAGCAGTTCGAAAGGGACGGACATATCGGGGTCAAACCCCACGAAAGGACATTTGTAGAACAAAGAAAGAGATTTGCCGATGGTTTCTTTTTTTATCCGGTTCTGTTCCATGAGGATCTGTTCGACGCTTTTCTTTGTTTTTTTGGACAGGGCCAACGCTTGTTGTAACTGGCTGGTTGTAACGAGTTTGGATTCCAGGAGGTAACCGTATCTCGAATTATAAGCGCGACTTTTCTGGAGCGCTTCAATTCGATCCATCAGGCCGTCATAATTCGGATTAATATTTTTAACGGTCTCATAAATTTCAAGTGCAAGATCGGGCTGTCTTTGCTTTTCCATCTCTTTACCGAGCTCGAAATGGACATCTGCTTTGTCAGGATCATTTAATTTTTTTTCTCTAAAAATTTGTTCAACCTGATCGATAACCCTTGATGGAGGATAGATGGTAAAAAGGCATTCCGCTAAATTGGCGATGATTTCTTTGACCGGATAATCGTGGTCAAATAGTTTAGTATATTCTTCAACAGCCTCTTTATAAAGTCCCAATTCCTTAAACGATAATGCACTGGTAACCGTAGCCTGAACATTTTCATCGGAACCCCAGGATTTTTTAAGGTAGGAAATGTCCTGCTCGGAGAGTGAAGGATCTTCTTCTTCAAGACGCCGGATACCTTCTTGGAGCAAGTCAATTTTTTCGGTAATGTTTTTTTTGGTTTCCGGATCGATTTTTGGAAAAACAGCGAGAATGTCTTCGTATATGCCGAGTGATTCTGAAAAGAGTTCTTGAGATCTGTATGCCTCGGCTTCTCTTATTTTCAGATCGATATCTGTTTTATCATTTTCATGGACATCGCTCATGTGTCAAAAACCTCCGGTCGCGCCCATTGATTCGGCGTTTACACTGATAAAAGGGTTTCCCTTGAGTTCTCTACCCAAATGAGGTCACAATTTATCCTGCAATGAGGCTACGGTCAAAGATATTATTTTTTTAACGGTTTCAATGACATTGACCCCCTGGACGGCACTTGCTTCAAAAGACGGCGCCTTTAACTCACTGTTCAGGTCTTTTTCCAGTGTTTCATATGGTAAAAGGGGGATATTCTGTTCAGCCAAATCCCTTTTATTGTATTGAAAGACAAGGGGGGTCTTGAAAATGTCTTTATCAAAGATGGTGAGATTTTTCTTTAGATCCTCGAAGGACGCGATGTTCAAGTCTTGCCTTAGGACCATGGAGTCCGCCACAAAAACAATGCCATCCGCGCCCCTTAACACCAATTTCTTGGTTGTGGCATACTTGATCTGTCCGGGAACGGTATAGAGCTGCACCTTGATGTTGTATCCCTTGACGGTACCGATCTCCAAGGGTAAGGAGTCATAAAAAAGCGTACGGTCACCGTGTGTTTTTATGGATTCCAACTTTCCTTTGATGCGCTTTTCGAATTTTTTATAAATATATTCCAAGTTGCTTGTTTTTCCAGCACGCCCCGGCCCATAATAGACCAATTTTACTTCAACCTCCTTGTTATCCGAATTTATCAGCGCCAAAACAGTTTCCTCTCTATGTTTATGAAATCTTGCGGGGGAATTTTATTCCCCTTAAATTTTAAACCTCAAGTATCAATAACTTATCATTTCCATTATATTTTATCAATAAAATAATAATCTGAACCTTTCGCATCCGTGTGCCCGTAATAAGCTCATTTCATCGAACTGTCAATTTAAACCTTATACACAAACACTTTTAAAATATACATTTTCTATACAATAATATTTACATTGACATTTACATTTACTGTGTTAACGTGGAGTTCACCGTGCGCCTCCCGCCATATAGCAGGAGAACGATGGCGCACGGAATTGTTCGAACATTCTTTTTGCCAGAGAATTTAAAATAGAAATCCCAAGATGTGAACTTAGGGGCTTCGCCCCAATTGGAATGCTGGAATAATGGAATAATGGGTTTTGGCATAATGCAATATTGGGTTAATGGTAAAATTTGTGTTGACGATAAAATTAAAATGGCGAATATCCTTTTAAAAACCAATCTTCCATTATTCCATTTTTGAGACAAGCGTTCAAGTCTCAAAAAATGTCCTATTTTTTCAATAAATTGTAGAATTTCCGAGACATTAAATTAGGAGGTTTGTTCTATGCCGGCTGAACTCACTCCAAAACAGCGACGATTTCTTGCCTACCTGAGTCGTGAGATTGCCAGAATCGGGAGAGCGCCCAGCTTGCGCCAGGCGGCCGCTGAAATGGGCGTGAGCCATGCGGCCATATCCCAGCTTATAAAAGTGCTCGAGAAAAAAGGAATTCTTAAACGCGACGGCCGTTACAGCCGTACCATCCACCTGCTGAATCGCACCCGAGAGACGGCAGGCTTCATGCGCTGGCGGGAGGTGCCGATCGTGGGGAATATTGCCGCTGGATTGCCATTATACGCCCAGCAGGAATGGGGGGGCAGCCTTGTTGTTGATTCAGCCGTATACCGCGGTTCAAACCTGTTTGCGCTTAAGGTAAAGGGTGATTCGATGAAAGATGCTGCCATTCTGGATGGGGATCTGGTTATTTGTGAGCCGCGCCAGTTTGCCGAGAACGGCGAGATCGTGGTTGCGCTGATCCATCAGGAAGAAGCAACGGTCAAGCGTTTTTTCCAAAGGGGAAGACAGATTGAACTGCGTCCTGAAAACCCTCTTTATACAACGGCCAATTACAATTTTGACCAGATTTTGATCCAAGGCAAGGTTGTCGGTGTCCAGAGAGGGCCGGAGGGGGTTGAGAGGATTTAACTCGAATGTCCCATGAAGTACATTTTGGAATTCGAATTTCCTATTTTCCGGCGGGTCCAGAGTAGCGCATGAGGGCAATAACCACCCAAAAACATGGATCGCCCAAAACTTGTCGCCTGTATGTGGGCACCAGTGGATTCTCTTACACAGAATGGGTTGACGCCGGATTTTATCCGTCCGGCACAAAGTCGGGTAAGATGCTGCAGCTGTATGCCCGATGCTTTTCGATTACCGAGCTCAACTACACCTGGTATCAGATGCCCAGGGCTGAGGCCATCGAGCGCCGGCGCCGACAGGTTCCAAAAGGGTTTTTGTTCGCTGTCAAGTTAACCCGGACGCTCACCCATGAAATCGATCCGAAGCGATGGCCTGATCAGGCGGTGCGCTTTCGAGAGGGCGTGGCGCCACTGACTCAGGCCGGACAATTGACCGCCGTTTTGATCCAGCTTTCGCCTTTGTTTCACCGTACCATGTCAAACCGAAAATATCTGGCAGCTTTGCTCGACACGCTTCACGGTCTTCCTTTGGCAATTGAGTTTCGACATCCTTCCTGGGCCGTCGATCGTGTGTTTGCCGAATTGGAGTGCCGGCGGGTTTCACTGGTGGCCGTTGACGAACCGGCGTTGCCGGGTCTGTTCCCCTCTCTGGATGTGGTCACCAATCCGGATCTGTTTTATGTGCGTTTCCACGGCCGGAACACCCGGGGAGGGTGCCCGGTGGACTACAACTATTCTAACGATGAACTTCACGAGTGGGTCGAAAAGAGAATTGAGCCCATGAGCGGCCGGATACGAAAGGGCGTCCTTTTCTTCAACAACCATGTTCGCGCCCAGGCGCCGGAGAATGCCCGAAGAATGTCAGGATTATTGAGAAAGCGGGGTTTGACGGTGGCCTGAGATGCGTGAACGATCCATCATCCATATCAATGTGATCGATTTTGCTGTGGCTGTGGAACGACTTTTGGATCGCCGTTTGAGAGAGCGTCCGGTGATCATCGCCCATGATGCTTCCGCACGATCGACCGTGTATGACATGAGTGAAGAATCGTATCAAAGTGGTGTCCGTAAAGGGATGACC
>JAHECI010000146.1 GCA_024641825.1 Desulfobacterales bacterium
GTGGAAATCTCTAATGCCAGATAAAACGAATCAGCATTTGAACAACAAGTAGTTTCCAATTCATAAATGAGATATATTTTCGATGAGCAAGGCCGAACAAGGGTTTTCGTCCGAGGCGTAATCAGCTGTACATCGAGGACGGAAAACCGCGGAGAACGGCGCTCATTGGAAAAATAGCCATTTATGGATGGAAACTTTCTGAATTGGAAGAAAAAAATGACATCAAATACAAATTCGGATTTCGATATTGATAAAACCCTTGGTATAGATCAGTCCTCGGACCGCAAAAAGCGCCTGAAATGGTGGCTCATCCTATCTCTCCTGGTAATCGCAAGCGTAACAGGTGCTGTTGTTTGGACAGGGACCAAAAATTCGAATTCCATGCAGTACCTGACCCAGAAAGTTCAGCGTGGAGACCTGATTGTAACTGTAACAGCCACAGGTGCCCTAGAACCGACAAACCAGGTGGATGTGGGCAGTGAGTTGTCCGGCATCATCAAGACCGTCGAAGTGGATTACAATGACCGGGTGAAAGTCGGCCAGATTCTGGCGAGACTGGACACCGACAAGCTGAAAGCCAAGGTTCTGCAATCAAAAGCTTCCCTGGAATCGGCCCGGGCAAAGGTTTTGGAGGCTCAAGCCACTGTCAAAGAGACGGGAGATCAACTGGTGCGGTTAAAAGAGGTGTGGGAATTGAGCAATAAGATGGTGCCGTCGCAGCAGGACCTGGATGCGGCTCAGGCATTACTGCATCGGGCAAAGGCCGCCGAGGCCACCGCGAAGGCGCAGGTGTCGCAGGCCCAGGCCACCCTTGAAGCCGACGAGACGGATTTGGCAAAAACGGTCATCCATTCCCCCATTAACGGCATCGTCCTTACGCGGAACGTGGAACCCGGTCAGACCGTGGCTGCCTCGTTTCAGGCCCCGGTGCTGTTCACCCTGGCCGAGGATCTGACAAAGATGGAACTCCATGTGGACGTGGATGAGGCTGATGTGGGTCAGATAACAAAGGGACAAGAGGCCGTTTTTTCCGTCGATGCCCACCCGGGTCGGACATTTCCGGCGCGGATCACTCAGGTCCGCTACGGTGCTCAGACCGTGAACGGGGTTGTCACATACAAAACGGTTCTGAATGTGGACAACTCGGATCTGTCCTTGCGGCCGGGGATGACGGCAACTGCGGATATCACCATCAACAAGGTGGAAAACGCTATTCTGGTGCCCAATGCTGCGTTTCGTTTTGTCCCTTCGATTAAAGAAAAAGAGGCCCCATCCAGCGGCGGCGGCTTAATTAATAAACTTCTGCCACGTCGGCATAGACCGCCGTCAAAACAGCGTAAAGACTCGACCGTTAACAACAAACTACAACACGTCTGGACGCTGCGGGACGGAAAGCTTATCGCCGTTGCTGTCGCCATAGGCGCCACTGATGGAAAAACGACCGAGGTGACGAGCGGCGACGTTGAGCCGGGGATGCCGGTCGTGATCGATACAAAGAGATCTGAACCATGAAGACAACCTCATCCACACAAATCAGCGAACATTCCCTAATAGAGTTCCAAGGCGTAACCAAGGTATACGGCAGGGGTTCCGCAGCCATGAGAGCCCTGCGGGGAATTGATTTGCACATCGGCCAGGGTGAATTCGTGGCCGTGATGGGACCAAGCGGGTCGGGAAAGTCTACTTGCATGAATATTCTGGGCTGTTTGGATACTCCCAGCAATGGCGCCTACCTTTTTGAGGGCGTCAATGTGGGAAACCTGTCCCGGGACCAGCGCGCGCTGTTACGCCGGCATTATCTGGGATTTGTGTTTCAGGGCTTCAACCTTCTCAATCGTACCTCGGCTTTAGAAAACGTTGAACTGCCCCTGGTCTATCGCGGCATCGCGGCCCATGAGCGGCGGAAAAGCGCCCTGCGAGCCCTTGAAGCGGTGGGTCTATTGGGGTGGGAAACACACTCCCCCGGTGAACTCTCAGGTGGACAGCAGCAACGGGTCGCCATCGCTCGGGCCATCGTTACCGACCCAAAGGTGCTCCTGGCCGACGAACCCACGGGCAACCTGGATTCTGCCCGCAGTCGTGAAGTTATGGAGATGCTTGGTGCATTCAATCGTGAATACGGCATCACCATCGTCCTGGTGACCCATGATGCCGATATGGCGGCCTATGCAAAACGAATCATTCGCTTCCTCGACGGAATCATCGATACCGATGAGGAAAACGGGAAGATGTTATAATGTTAAGGGAAACGATTTTACTGGCCTTTCGGGAAATCCGGCGCAACATTTTGCGTTCATCGCTGACCATCCTGGGTATCGTTATCGGAGTTGCTGCCGTGATCACCATGGTGACCCTCGGCAGAGGGGCGACGGCACAGGTGACCTCGGATATCACAAAACTGGGTACCAATCTTCTTCAGGTTAGGCCTGGGCAGCACCGCCACGGTCCCGGGGGCACCCAATCAACCGGTGACATGTTTAAGGTAGACGATGCAGACGCCATTGCCCGGGAAATCTCCGGACTTGTTGCGGTGGCACCGATGGCCTCACAAAACACACAAGCAATTTACGGGAATGAGAACTGGGCAACCTCGGTTATCGGCAGTACTCGCGCCTATTTGCAGACCTGCAACTGGCAGCTTGAGAGCGGGCGTCAATTCACTGACAGTGAACTTCGGGGAGGAAAAGGCGTGTGCATCATAGGGGCAACTGTGCGCAAGGAACTCTTTGGCGGTCAGAACCCTTTGGGCAACACGATCCGCCTTCAAAAGCTTTCATGCCAGGTGATCGGCGTGCTCGTATCCAAGGGACAGTCCAGCTTTGGGACAGATCAGGATGACTTCGTGCTTATCCCGTTGCGTACGCTCCAGCGGCGCATCGCCGGAAATACAGATGTGACCAGAATTTATGTTTCAGCAGAAGACGGCGTTTCCACCAGCAAAGTCGAACAGGATATCGAACGACTGATGCGTGAGCGCCGCCGTATTGCCATGGGCAAAGAGGACGATTTTTATGTCAGAGATATGCAAGAACTTGTCAGCACGATGACCGGAACGACCCGTGTCCTTACCGGACTGCTGGGTGCAGTGGCTGCGGTTAGCCTCTTGGTCGGGGGAATCGGAATCATGAAT
The DNA here is from genome assembly GCA_024641825.1 of Desulfobacterales bacterium. GTDB lineage: Bacteria > Desulfobacterota > Desulfobacteria > Desulfobacterales > UBA11574 > JAAXQD01. The sequence continues at coordinate 3,131 of JAHECI010000146.1, forward strand.
ATCATGCTGGTATCGGTTACCGAAAGAACCCGGGAGATCGGCATCCGGCTTGCCATCGGTGCCCTGGAGCAGGATGTGTTGATGCAGTTTCTGGTCGAAGCCGTTGTACTGTCTTCTTTTGGAGGGCTGATCGGCATTATCCTCGGGGTAGCGGCGGCCGCGATAGGCGCGCGCATCCTCTCGGTTCCCTTTGTATTTGATCCGGGAATTGTCGCCATCGCCTTCCTGTTTTCCGCAGCTGTGGGCGTCATCTTCGGCTACTTCCCGGCCAGACAAGCAGGGCAACTGGATCCTATTGAAGCGTTACGGCACGAATAGGAATTAGGGTCAGGTCTCCGTAAGGATGAAGCACAACCATAAGCACATTTTGATTTTTATTTAACTGAGGGGTCGGGGAGTTTTTCTAAACAACCGCCACATGGATCATCTTTTTATAAACCGCATGAACTCGTGGCAAGAGATCGTAAAGAAAAAACAGGAAACTATCTTTGAATATCAATAGGTACTCTGCATCATTTTAAAATTCTTTTAAAGACACGATTTCGGTATGCGCCTGTTTTTTCTAACGATCCCTAAGCCACTCAGACAGCATCCGATTTATAAAAAGATCATCCATTCCGCCATGTTCAAGGATTTAGGAGAAAAACTCCCCGATCCCTCATTTAATCATCATGGCACAATATGCCGCGCCGATGAGAGCAGCTTTATCGTTCAGAACGACCTTAACGGGTATCTTTTCAAGAAAACTCTTAAAGCGCCCTTTGTTTGTAAATGCGTCCATAAAAATATTTTCTGTTAATTTGGATAAAATCTTCGGCGGAATTCCGCCTCCCAGGTAAACCCCGCCTGTAGTTACACCGGTGAGGGCTAAATTACCGGCAACAGCACCGAAGATGGAGACAAACATATTCAGTGCTTCAACACAGCCGGGATCTTTACCCGCCAATGCAGCCTCAGTGATGGCCTTGGCCGGGTCCGTTTGTTTTCGCTTTTGCTTTAACCATTCAGGCTCGCTGAAACGGCCTGAGTCATTCAACCAATTATAAATATTCACCAATCCGGATCCGGAAACCACCCTTTCTATACTCACATGTCCATAATGCTGATAAAGATACCGCCATAGCTTCATTTCCGCTTCGTTATTGGGCGCAAAATCAGCATGACCGCCTTCTGACGGAACCGGCAAATATCGACCATTCTCATATATTAGCATTGCTTTACCCAGACCTGTTCCGGGAGCGATCAGGGCGAGATTCTGTTCTTTTATGGATGCTGCCTGATTTAAAGGGTAGAGTTCATCTTTGTTTAATAGCGGGATGGCCATTGCAGTGGCCGTTAAATCGTTGACAAGCCTAACATGATTGAAGTCAAAGGTTTTCTTTATCCGGTTTTCGGAAATACTCCAGGGGAGATTGGTGATTTTGGACTTGCCCTTTATCACAGGACCTGCAATCCCAAAACAGGCATGGGTGACAGGCACCGGATGGATTTCCAGAAATTGCCGGATAATGTGTTCCAGATCAGGTGCGTTTTGGCTTGCAAAAGTCTCAATCACTTTTGGCACAGGGCGTTTTTTTCCCTTAACGAAAAGCCCCAGGTTGGTTTTTGTTCCGCCGATATCGCCGGAAAGAACAAATGTTTCATCCTTTGATGTTGTCATGATGGAGATCTCCCCATAATAAAGCGACTGCTCCCATACCTGTTAACATTTTTTTTGATACGTGCCAGCGCAAACCGGTACAGGTAATCTCCATATTGATCGACCCAGGTTTCCGGGTCAAGGTTAGGATCTGCAACTGAAATTTCTTCTGCTACTTGTGTCATGCGGGTCCGATATTACAGAACCATTAAAAGATTAAGAAAAAAACAAATTGAATATTTCCAAGTTTTTCATTTTATTAGCGAAGTTCAGTGAATTTAGCAAATTGACGGATAAAAAACAACCCGATATATTTAAGAGGTATTGAAAAATTTTATTTTTTTATGAAACCAAAATTAATCAAGGAAACGGCCTCATCATCATTTGATCCATGAGTAAGGAAACAGCTTCTTATACGACCAACAGATGGAAAAATACGGTAGTGGGTCACTTTCGAATTTTGAGAAAACCATTCGGCGGAAACGGATCGAAACCAATGGTTTAGGTGGATGGAGCAGTTCAATCATTATCGGCGCCAAGAATAGACGGCATCATGTGGTCTGTTGGTGGCCGTAAGGGGCTATTAGATTTTATAACTGCCTGAATATTATTGTTCGTACGAATGGGTTCAAAAGTCAGGCTTTTAGCTTTCCCACCAGATACCCGTCCATCAAAAGATGGACTAAGTGATGCAGCACGCACACAACAAGGGCGAGTCCATATTGCGGAAAAAGTGACACCTGCAAAATGATTGAAAGGGGCAGGGTTTTTTGTCCGCCCATGAAAATAACGCTTTCCCGGCGGCCCTTGCCAAGCTTTAAATATCCGGCACAAAGGCCGGCCGCAGCCAAAAGCATTCCGTGGAATCCAAAAACCAACAAAAAAATAATTCCCGCCGATGCACCGCTGTTTAGAATCACATCTCTGGCCTGGGACATGGCCATCCAAACAATGGCCAGCACCAACAACTGATTCAACATTTGCAGTCGATTAACCCATTGATCCATTAACGATTTTGCCAAAAGCTTTAGGCTTAATCCAAAACAAAGCGGCAAAAGAACATAACACCCAAGCTTGATCATAATTGAAAGCTTATCAATGATGACAACCGTTGATCCTCCCACCAGATTCAACAACAAAGAAAGCACCACCGGTATGGTGAAAACGGCAAGCCCGTTGGCCAGTATGGTGATGACCAACGCCTGTGCCATATTGCCGCCGGCAGCGCCCGTCATCACCACGCCGCTGCTCAATGTCGTAGGCATAACGGCAACAAGAAAAATTCCTATTAAAACCCCTGTATCTACTGGAATGGCTCCGAACAGCGCAGCGATGACCGGTGCAACCAGGAAAATGATGATCAGGGCGGCAATGATGCCCTTTGCATCCATGATGCCCGATTTTATCTGCCGGGCATCCAATATCAAACCGGAAAAAAAGAAGATCAGGACAATCACGACATCCGGTCCCCGGTGCACTTTTAACCATCTTCCCATGCTCGAAACCGTCTCGCTGGCATCTGCCACCGTCACAACAAAAACAAGAAAAAGGCCGATGAGAAACCAGTATTTTTTGATTGAATCAGACAAAATAACACGCCTCGGTAATATTGAGTATTTCAGGGGAAAGGCTGTTTTATTTACTAAATCGCACCATGGGTCAAGCTTTTTTTCAAAGCGTATGAACTACCGGAAATGGCCCACATGTCCTTGATGTTCCCTTTGTTTTTGGTCCGGAATTCATCCGGCCTGACGAACTTGTGATTAATTAGCCCTAAGACGCAATAAGGGCTGTTAACAGTCAGACATATCTCAGGATTTTAGGGTGGATGATATCTTCACCGGAAAGGAAACTATCTCAGGTCTTAAAAGCAGTCTTTGAGCGGGTTTAGATAAACTGGTCAATACACCTTTGGGCAGTTCTATTTTTGCTGGACGATATCACAACCTTCAATATTGGTTTTCCGATTCTATATACATTGCAGATAGCAAAAGCCCGGATAATAAAAAAGCAGCGCCACTTTTGACCCTGCTTTTTTAAATTTTTCCAAATTATTTTGTTGTTCTTGGTTTTAGCCTTCTATCGAGCCCGCTTCTGCGTTCTTTACCGGACCTGCGTTCAGGAATGTGAAAATAATAAGAGAATTGGCGTCTGTCTACACCTAAACGTCTACCCCCGTTATCAGGCAATATGGGAAGGGCCACGGTGATCTATTCCTTAAAGATTCTGTTAAATGGTAACTATTGATTAAAGGCTATTTCGGACTATCCTTTAGATCATCTGAGTTAATCCCAGATTGTTTTTCTATAAGCTTTAAAATTTCGCTGCATTTCCCTTTGACAGGACAATTATAAATTATCTCTGATAATTCCAATACAACTTTTAGTAATTCATCTTTAGTTAAAGATGAAATTGGTTTCCCGTAATATCCAATTTTATCAGGTTGTAAATCACTCATACTTATTCCAATTCCTTACTAATATAATATTTATGAGTTAGGATAGTTCAATTTCTCCATGTTAATATTGTTCTGAAGAAGGGTTAAATGATTAGTAGAGAATTCCCTTAAGCAATAGAATTGCATGCAAATATCATGCAAATTCAGAATGTTATATCTGAGACGATTAAGATATTAAAGATATTAAGCGGTTAAATCAATTAGAGAGGTAAAGCACACATTCTAAATCAAATAAAAAACTATGTAATTGTGGAACATATTACAT
>JAHECI010000147.1 GCA_024641825.1 Desulfobacterales bacterium
TGATCGAAGAAACCGAGAGTGGCGGCCTTTTCAAAATCTCGAATGGTATTGCCAGAGGAACCGTTATGATTTCGATGCTGTAAAAGACATGATCGAAGAACGAATCAACCGGAAACTTTTATGCGAGTGTGAGTTGCTCCATGACGAGAGATCAATGCGGCGAAAGGAGTTGGAGTTGACGTTTGGTTTGGATTTTGGGGGACCGGTGGGAAGGGAGTTTGATATCGTGTGAGCTCGTGTCGAAAAATTTTGTATATGTGCGTATACAATATATTGATTTTCATGTTCAAATTTCAGACTTGCAATTGCTGGTATCATCAACTTAGATACTCATTACATATCTGAGGTATTAGCTGATATTACAGTACCTTAGATAAATTGCAGATATCTGTGATCTAAGCCCTTCGTTGGAAAAGAAACGTATAGCAGAATTATCAAAAAGAGTTAATATGCCAGTTCAAGGCTCAAGAAGATGACATATCCTTCCGTATTCTTCAGACAGGCAGCATGACAAAATTAGACAGGGATGATTTTGATGGCGTTATCTTAATCACCATCTTTAAAGAATTACTATGGGGTAGGCCGGAACTTCATGGTGCCGCTGTCGTAGGGAAGCTCCAGGTAGAGATTGCCGTCCTGCAAGAAAAATGAGCTGACTTGCTGCAGGTCTTTCATGAATTGACTGTACAGAGAATCCGGCGGGCAGGCCATGCGCGTGGACATCAGCGGGCCGAATGAAAGCTTCCCCTCGGAAATCTCATAATTCCCGCCGCCGCGGTTGCAGTCGAACCGGGCCTGAACTTTGCCTTCTGCCGTTAACAGGATCGTGTACCGTTCCGGATTGGATACGTCGATCTTTTCGACAGGCGTGATGGTTGATTTCCACTGCCAGGTCTTGTTTAAAACCCACTGGGGATCCGTGCTTCGCTCAGCCGCTGGGTATAGACGTGTTCCGGATTTAAGTTCTGCCTCTATCTGCTTTATATCATTGATAAAAGTGTATAATTCTTCGTTCTTCCAATCCCATGTTTTCCCGATGATGAAATATTTTGTGGGCATATCGGGAGCCGCCAGTTTCAGTGAAGCCTGCACGGTCGAGATCACCTGCGCGCCCATCATGTCCGGGTTTCGCGAAACGGTGGCAATCACCCAAAGCTCGTTTCCTACCCTATGGACTTCCTCGATGGCGATGGTCCACGCTGAGTCGGGAACGGTCAGTTTGACCGTGATTTCCTTCTCGTCTGCTCCCCATGCGGTTGTGCAGAAAAGCAATACCAACGGCAATATCATTCTCTTCGTCATTTGCATTTCATCTCCTTTTTATTCCTCTATGGTCAGATTCTTGCTTCTGCAAAAACGCTTTATAACTGCGATTCAATGGGCAAAATACTCATAACGCCGATACCGAAACGTCTCCAGAAACCCGTATAGGGCTCAACGTCAAAAGTGTGCTCTTTCCCATCGACCACACCGTGCCAGATAACCTTTTCGTCCCCGTTTTCGTCTTTTTTCAGTTCCAACCGGAAAGCAAGCTGTTCAACGTTCTCTTCAAACCATTTTGGGTGGCCAATCGAATTAACGTGGTTCGAGGTTTTTTAAACCAAAGAAACTCAGGATGATATGGTCGCTTCCGTGAATGACAAAATAATAAGCCATACATAAGGTTATAAATTTCGGACCGTAAGTTAGAGATAGTATGACCAAAGGAGCTAACAAAATTAAAAAAAAGTTTTTTACATATAACAGCAAAAGTCCTTTGATCTTGGTTTTAAAAATAACGTCTTCAATCAAAGCCAACAGTGCTTTAAAAATGGACCATCCCCCAATGATAAAAGTTACGATTTCACTTCGTTCGCCAGTCAACAAAATAATTCCTGCAGAAAGCAAACTTACCGAACCTGCTAATATGGCAATCCACCCATATTGAAATTTACTAATAAATATTGAAACAGCCATTGTCATGAGGCCCTCAGCGATAAAGATTATGCTGACATAGACGCCCATCAGTTCGTACCCCACCAATGAAATCCATGGCCATAGGATAATTCCCAATAGTCCAAAAATCAGCAGAATAATACCTCGGGCTATGAAAAGCCATCGATATTTGGATATATCGTTTTCCTTTAATTTAGTTCTTTCATCCATTAATATCCTCCCACAATCCATGTTACATAATGACAGACGCTCCATTTCAATTGGTTGGCACCGTGCGAGCGGAGTATATTCTACTATCGCTGGATAGCATCAAAAAACATACTGTTTTTGATTTGTCACTTTGTCATTTTTTCCATCACGGACAGTGCTTTTTCCTTTGGATTGTCAAGGCAATATTCGATAAATTTGTCGGTGGCTTCGCCGAGTTTTTGGGAGTCAAATCGGGTGGTGCCTTTCTTGCCCAACAGAAATGCGTGAATAACCCCAATCGCCACATCACGGTCTCCACCCGACATCCGCATGACGTCCTTGCACGTGTAATCATTCAAGTCTTTGATTGCAGAATCTTGACCCATGGCAATAGCGGCCAAGTTAACACTGAGTAAAACCACCAGAAAAAGTGATATCCAAAAACGTTTGGAAATTATCATGACAGCCTCCTTTTTTTAATTTTGTTTTTTTGATTTATGATAAACATTTTCTACTATTACTACCTTTCAACCATCTTTCTACCATTGCACTCTTCCTGCCATGCAGTCATCATAGGCGCGTTGGCGCATCTGATCGCGGTTAACACCCCGTTTGACTCCGCCCACGGCCGCCCCGAGAGCGGCTCCCCGTCCGGCGGCCTTGCTGTCACCGATGATGGCGCCAAAGATTCCTCCGCCAACCGCCCCTTTTGCCGCACCACCCAACATCCCTCCACTGTTTCGTTCTGCATAATTACGGGCATAGGCATCACAATCCGAAGGGGTCGGTCTGGGTCTGTTTTGAGCATTTTGGCCAAACGCTGTCTGAGCAAAAGCGATAACCAATATGAGAATGCCTAGAATGATTACGTTGCATGTGCATGTTTGTGATCTTAACATTTCAATCCTCCTTTATTTATATGATGGGTCGGGGAGTTTTTCTTCTAAATCCTTGAATATAGCGGAATGGATGGTCTTTTTTTAAATCGGATGCTGTCTGAGTGGCTTAGGGATCGTTAGAAAAAAAAGGCGCATACCGAAATCGTATCTTTAAAAAAATTTTAAAATAATGCAGATAACCTATTGATATTTCAAAGATAGTTTCCTTTTTTTTCTTAACGATCTCTTGCCACGAGTTCATGCGGTTTAAAAAAAGATTATCCATGTAGCGGTTGTTTAGAAAAACTCCCCGACCCCTCATTTATATATGTGAATAACGCCGAAGTTTATTTTTTCACCGGTTTCGATTCCTTTCAATTTTTTCATCTATCCATTTTATTTAGTTTTAAAAAAACTTGATCCTTTCCCGCAAGATGATAGAAGTTCAGTTTCTATGGATGAAGGGATTGAATTGCCGAAGCAATCTCTCGACTAAATTCGGTTAAAGTCCGGTTTTGAGCATCGACCACGTCTGCTGTTCCGGTTGAAGACACTGCTGCGTGAAAAACGGATTTCCGTTGCATTATGACGCTTCCCTCTTTGCCGGCAACGCTCCAGAAGGCGGTCAGATATGCATCCCCTCCGGCAGCAGTATCAAAACGGGTAACGTCAACGACAATCTGAAAATCCGCTTGGGTTGATCCGCGATTTTCAAACGCGTATACCTGAGGTGTGTTCAGCAACAAAGAGAGATTTTCCACCAGAACCCTGTAAAAATTATCCTGCAATGGTTCTGCCCATCGGGTGAACTCGTTCAAGACCAGTTTATGGTCTCCGGCAAGCGAGACGATCTGGTTGCGGTCCAGATAAGCCGGCAGTGTCACAGGCCCGATAAGAATCGAAGGACTGCCGGTTTCCGATGCGGTCATTCCAGTGTCCTGAGATGCCGGCAGTGATCGCAGCAGGTAAAATTCCGACGGCTTGCTGCTGCCGGCACACCCGTTCAAAAATATTACACACACAACCAGTATCATTGATCCAAAATACGCCATACGATTTGTCATGTTATCATCCTCCCTTGCCGCTTTTTCCCTTTAGGAGCGCTTCCGGATGCCGCTCGAGATAATCCATCAATGAATTCAGAGACTGCGCAGCAGCACCTAGCTGATCTAAAGCCCGGTTCAATTTATGGCGGGTGTCCGAATGATCACCAACGAATTTATTGACACCTGCCAGGGTCGTTTTCGCCTCATCCATGGCCCCTTTCGCGGACACCAAGGCATCCTGTGCTTTGTCCGAAAGAGGTTGGATCTGACCGTCGGCCTCTTTTACAAGTTTTCGTGCATCACCCATCAATTCCTGAGCATCGCTCGAAACCACGACAAGATTGTCCAAAAGTTTCTTTGTCCGACCGTCAACATCCGAAATCAGCGAGTTTAAGTTTTTGCTGGCAGTATCCACATTGTCGACAATGTTTTTTATTTTATCACCACCGGTCGCTTTTTCAATATTATCAAGTATCTGGGCCAGCCTATTGGTAATCTCTTCGATGGGCAATTTTTTCAGTTTTTGGGCCAGCTGCTCCATGGATGAGGTGATGGTGGGAATTTCGGGATATTCGCTTTTGATTCCGGTCAATCGCACCGGTGTGTCCGGAAAAAAATCGAGTTCGATCATGAGTTGGCCGGTGACCAGGCTATTCAGCCCCAGCTGGGCACGAAACCCGCGTTCGATCATACGATTCAATTGCTGGCGAAGTTCCTGTTTGTTTCTGCTTTGGTGCCCTTTGATGTTCACACGGCTCGGATCGAATTCCACGATAACGGGAATGTTGATCTCGAGCTTGTCCATGTCATAATCGGCGACGATACTGCTGACCGAACCGATCTCAACGCCCTTAAACACCACCGGCGAACCATTACTCAGCCCTTTAACAGATTGTTCAAAAAACATGACATATTTCACTTTTTTCTTGAACATCTCACCCCCGCCGAGAATGATCACGCCACCGATCAGCATAACAATTACGCTGACTACAAAGCCGCCGATAACCGTCTTGTTTACCTGTTTGGCCATAATGTTTTAACCCCTGTAAATGTTTTTTCCAGTGTTTTCAAATTTAAATTCCTTCTGCCTCTCCTCTTCTTAAGAAATTCTGGATCTTCGGGTCATGGTTTTCCCTCAAAAGAAGGTTGGGATCCCCGACGGCAAGCATTGTGCGGGTTTCCGGATCGAGAAACACCGAATTGTTGCCGATGGCGAAAATGCTGGCCAGTTCGTGGGTGACCACCACAACGGTAGCACCGAGGCTGTCGCGAAGCTGCAAAATCAAATCGTCCAGCCGCTTGGCGCTCACAGGGTCTAATCCGGCTGATGGTTCGTCAAAAAACAGCACTTCCGGATCCAACGCCATGGCCCGTGCCAAGCCGGCGCGCTTTTGCATCCCGCCGCTGATTTCCGAAGGGTAGAACGTCTCAAAACCGGACAGTCCCACCAGGGCCAGCTTCAGGGACACCTGGACTCCAATTTCCTGCTCGGTCAGGTTCGTATACTGCCGCAACGGCAGCGCCACGTTCTCCGCCAGTGTCATGGAACTCCACAGAGCCCCGCTCTGGTAAAGGATACCAAAACGTCGCTTCAGATGATCTTTTTCTTCAGGATCGGCATCCCAGAAACTGACGTCACCGTATAAGACCTTTCCCTTGGCCGGCGATTTAAGGCCGATCATGTGTCTCATGAGGGTGCTCTTTCCGCAGCCGCTGCCGCCCATGATGATGAAAATATCCCCCCGGTTGATGGTGAAATTCAGATCCCGCATCACCACAAAATCGCCGTAGGCCATAGTAAGGTCGCTTATTGTTATATGCGCTTCGGTTCGGTTCATTTTACATTTCCATAAGAATTTATTCTTAAAATAACGTCATATCCCAATAATGTTGCAAATTATTGTAATTACTGCGGTAGCTATAATGATGGCAACAATACCGGTCACCACTGCCGAAGTGGCGGCGTTACCGACCTCTGAGGCGCTGCGTCCGCATTGCATTCCCCTCAAACAACCCGACAGGGACACCAAAATACCGAAAACGAACCCCATGAACAGGCCGATGAACAAGTGATACAGATTCAATGCCGCAACAACGCGATTCAGATAGACGGTCAGATGGATGCCGTAAAGACTCGCAACCACGGAACCGCCTAAGATGCCCATGATGTCGGCGTACAGCACCAGCGGCGGCATCATTAACGTCATGGCCAACATGCGGGGCAACACCAGAAATTCCATGGGTGGAATGGCCAGGGTTTCAAGGGCGTCGATCTCTTCATTGACCTGCATGGTGCCGAGCTGGGCGGCAAAGGCCGCTCCCGTTCGTCCGGCCATGATGATTCCGGTCATGATGGCCCCCATCTCCCGCACCATGGCAATGCTCACCAGATCGGCCACATAAATCTGAGCGCCGAACAACGCGAGCTGCAGGATGCCCACAAAAGCAAGAATCAGGCCCACAAGGAAACTGATCAGCGAAACAATGGGCACCGCCTGTACACCGGTTTCCTGAATGAGAAGCCACAGGTCGGAAGTAAGAAATCGGGCTTTGCCTTTAACCATCCGGACAAGGGCGACAGACGTTTCACCGACAAACGAGATCAGCTCACCGGTGGATTTAACAAACTGGATGGCGTCCGATCCAATCCGGGACAAAACTGATTCATGAACCACTGATTTTTGGGCATCTTCTTTTTTGGGTACCGCGGTGGCAAGGTCGATCAACTGCCGCACACCTGCCGGCAGGCCGTCTCTTTCTATTTGGATTCCTTCTTTTGCGCACAGTTTCATGACATCCACCAGAAAAGTCAAAATACTGCTGTCCCAGGAGGAAAGCCCATCGGTATGAAATACAATGCCCTTTGCACTGGGACGAGCGGTCAGTTCGGTTTGCACACTTTCTACAGAAGGCACATCCTTTCCCAACTGCCATTTTCCCGCTAAATGGATGGTCAGGATTTCTCCGGGCAATCGTTCCAAATTTAGGGTTGCTTCATTCATGATTGAAATAGAATCCTTAATGGTTATGACTCAGGTTAAAATTCGCTTGCGTTAAGTGGTTTCAATATTAAAGTGATAACACCGTCCCCATAGATTGCCACGATCCGATCTTCACCCTCTTCCTAATGTATGACATTCATTTACCACGAACCTAACGTCGCGATCTTCGATGTCTGTTAATGGGTTGATTCAGAAAAATATATCCGTTGCACTACGGCGACAACCGCGGCCGTCGTCAACCCGAAGATGATGATGCCGTTGGCCGCCTCAAATGCCGCCATCAGCCGCCACCGTTCGTCAATGACCACATCTCCATATCCAAGGGTGGTAAAAGTGACCATGGAAAAATAGAGCGCGGCCTCCACTTTTTCGATGGCGCCCACCAGCAGATAGACGCCC
>JAHECI010000148.1 GCA_024641825.1 Desulfobacterales bacterium
GCTTTGACGATGAGCGTCTCAGATTGACCTGGATCGGCGCCAGTGACGGCATCCAGTTCGCCGAGACCATTCATGCAATGGTGGCCCAGATTAAAACGTTGGGGCCCAACGAGGCCAGAACAGCCATGATAATTTGACAGCCATGGGTCATTTGCCCTGATGAGTAACCTGAAATATTCGGGTTAATGCCCCACGATCGATGACAAATATGGAGGAAACGGACAGTGAAAACAGCGAAAATCAACGTAAAAGACGGCGATTTGTTGACAACTCTACGAGATTTTTTTCGATCGATCCTCCAGCTGGAAGATATCCGTGCGATCCTGGTTCCACAGCATCTCCCTATGAAAAACGTCGTGATGCCGACGCTGGTGACGGATCCTAAACAACTGAACGGCACCGATCCTTTGGCACCGGTTTTCCCTTTGAACGGGGCTAAAATCGTTTCCCGGCTCACCCGTAAGCCCATGGGCGCAAAAATTGCGGTGGTTTTACGTCCCTGTGAGATACGTGCGTTTGTCGAATTGGTGAAACTCAAACAGGGCCGAATCGAAGAGGTGGTGCTGGTGGGAATCGACTGTCTGGGTGCTTTCAAGAACGGCGATTATATTCAGATCAAGGGGAAAAAAGAAGCAGCAGGATTCACTTCAAGATTTTACAAGGCGGCCTTGTCCGGAAAAAATTTGACTTTAGAGGGATTCGATCTCGCTCCTGCGTGCCAGGCCTGCGAGAACCCGGTCCCCGACGGTGCAGATATTTTAATCGGACTTTTCGGGGTCGATACCGACCATCAACTGTTGATCCAGGCCCGGACGGCAAAAGGAGAGACGCTGTATACCAACCTTGATCTTTCCGACACAGAAGAACCGGCCCAACGTCCTGCAGCCCTTGAATCTTTGGTCGCTGAGCGAACCGCCTATCGCGATAAAATGTTTGCCGAAACCGCTGAGGCCACCAACAGCCTGGAAAAACTGAACGCCTATTTTGCCGAGTGCGTAAATTGCTACAACTGCAGGGTTGCCTGTCCGGTTTGCTACTGTAAGGAATGTGTCTTTGTTACGGATGTCTTTAACCATGATCCTGTTCAGTATCTCAGATGGGCCAATCGCAAGGGTGTCATTAAAATGCCCACCGATACGGTCTTTTACCACATGACTCGGATTGCCCACATGAGCACTTCATGTGTGGGATGCGGTCAGTGCACCAATGCCTGTCCCAACGACATTCCGGTGATGGAACTGTTTAGAACCGTTTCATATCATACACAAAAAGCTTTTGAATACGAAGCGGGTCGAAGCATTGAGGAGGATCTTCCCCTGTCGGTGTTCCGTGAAGACGAACTTGCCGAGGTTGTCGGCATCGGAAAAGCATAGAAACACAGCTCCTGTTAAGAAGGATTTGAGATAGGAAGGTTTTGTTATGAAGAAAAAATTCGGCAAGGCACTGGTGGTGGGGGCCGGAATCAGCGGCATCCGGGCTGCTCTGGATCTGGCGGAATTCGGGTATGGTGTAACCCTCATTGACCAGTCACCGCACATAGGAGGAGTTCTCAGTCAGCTCGATTATCAATTTCCCACTGATCGCTGCGGCATGTGCAAGATGCTTCCAATGGTGGATCGGGATATATCGTCCCAGTATTGTCTTCGCAAAGGGCTCTTCCATGAAAACATCGAAATACGCTTGTCCACCGAACTTGTCTCCGTGGAAGGGGAACCGGGCAACTTTCAGATATCCCTTCGCCAGAAGCCGAATCTTGTCGATCCTGCCCGTTGTATCGGTTGCGGTGAATGTGTGAAGGTCTGTCCGGTAGAGGTTGCGGACGCCTTTAATACCGGCCTGTCTGTAAGAAAGGCCATCTACCTTCCGGTTCCCCATGCGATTCCCAACACGTATATTATCGATACAATGGCATGCAGTCGGTGTGGGGAATGTGAAGCCATATGTCCTACCGGCGCCATCCGGCTTTTAGAAGAAGTCCGCAAAGATTTTCGAATCCTGGTGGTGGACGACGAATTGATCATGCGCGATTCCCTTAGGGCCTGGTTAGAAGATGAAGGTTTTGCCGTCGATATGGCGGCATCGGGTCCGGAAGCCCTGAATCATTTGTCCAACCGAGCATACGAACTGATGCTCGTAGATATCAAAATGCCCGGAATGGACGGTGTGGAACTCCTTCACAAGGCCAAAGAGGTTTTCCCCGACCTTGGAGTGGTCATGATGACGGCCTATGCCACGGTAGAAACCGCTGTAGAAGCCATGAAAATAGGCGCCCTGGACTATCTCCTCAAACCGTTTGATCCCGACACCCTTATTCCGATGATCATCCGAACCTATCAGGATCTTGAAGCAAGCAAAGAACCCCCGATGGCGGTCGGCGCTCTGGTTCTCTGCGGCGGTACATCCTATTTCGATCCTGCCGAAGGCAAAAACACGTATGGGTACGGCATATATCCCAATGTAGTCACAAGCCTTGAGTTCGAAAGGATTTTAAGTGGGACGGGACCGAACCCGGGTCGCCTGGTGCGGCTTTCCGACGGTAAACCGCTGCGTAAAGTGGCCTGGCTTCAGTGTGTGGGATCGCGAGACATCCAGATCGACGCCGACTATTGTTCGTCCATCTGCTGCATGCATGCGATCAAAGAAGCCCTTGTGGCCAAGGAAAGGGCCGGAGGGGCGCTGGAAGCAGCCATCTTTTATATGGATATGCGTACCTTCGGGAAATCCTTTCAGCGGTACCGTGACCGGGCGGAAACCGAACACGGCGTTCGATTTGAAAAGGGGCGTGTCCATTCCGTTTTATATGATGAAAACAGCGGCGATCTCATTATCAGGCATGTTGATTCTTCCGGCACTCATTTAGAAGAGATCTTTGACATGGTTGTGCTCTCCGTGGGCCAGAGGCCGGCTTTGGGTACAACAGCTCTGGCCGAAATGGTGGAAATGCCGCTCAATCAATGGGGGTTCGGTCAGACCGAACCCTTTTCATTCACGCGAACAAGTAAGGAAGGGGTCGTATTGGGAGGCTCCTTCTCCGGTCTTAAGGACATCAGTGAATCTGTCATTCAGGCTTCTGCCGCTGCTTTGTCTGCATCCCGCATCATTCATGCCGCCGGAGGTAGCCTTAGTCCTGAAATTACACCTGTCGAGCCATTTCCGGATATTTCTCAGGAACCGCCTAGAATTTTGATCGCTGTCTGCACCTGCGGTGATTTGCTTTCGAAGCTTCTCGACACGCAACAGCTTGTTCGATGTCTCAAGGTCGACCCCGCTGTAGACCAGGTCGAGTTTCTTGAGCAAACCTGTACGGTCACGGGATGGGAAACCCTTGTTGAACGGGTGGAAAAACACAAACCGAACCGGATTCTGATCGGGTCGTGTCTTCCCTATGTGTATGCCCAAAAAATCAGAGAACTGGGACGGCGGGTGGGGCTGAATCCTGTTCTTATAGAAGTGGTTGATTTAATGCTTACGGCCCAAATCTCAAAGCTTAAATCTGAAACGTTGTCTGCGAATGAGATATCAAAAGTCAACAGTGAATTGCTGGCTATTTTGGGAACGGGGCTTGCCCGGCTTAAATGGGCTGATCCGGATCCTGTGCCCAGCCAAAAGATTATTCAGCAGGCCCTGGTGGTGGGCGGCGGAATTGCCGGAATGTCCTCGGCCCTTGCCATCGCAGATCACGGCTTTCAGGTAGATATGATCGAGCAAGAAGAGATGTTGGGTGGCAACCTTAACTGGTTACAACGAACCCTGGAAGGCAATACAACAAAGACTGTCTTGGACGAAACGCTGTTGAAGGTGGAAAAACACCCGCTCATTCGGGTGCACACCAATAGCCAGGTGCGTGCTTCCCATGGTCAGGTAGGGCGTTTTTATACCACTATTGAGGCCAAAGAAAAGGGCGCTTTCACCCTGGAACACGGTGTGACCATCCTTGCTACCGGAGGAAAGGAAGCTGACACGACATCCTATAACTACGGCACAAGCAAAGCAATTGTCACCCAAAAGGAACTGGAGAAAAAAATAAATGACCATACAATCGACCCGAATCGACTCGGGTCGATTGTCATGATTCAATGTGTCGATTCCAGACAGGAACCAAGGAATTATTGCAGCCGCATATGCTGCACCACAGCCTTAAAAAACGCACTGCATTTCAAGGAGAAAAATCCGGAAATTAATGTCTACATTCTTTATCGGGACATGATGACCTATGGTTTTACCGAGTCCTATTACACTCAAGCCCGAAAGGCAGGTGTCATCTTCATCCAGTACGATCTGGCTGAAAAACCGAAGGTGACTCCCACGGACGGATCTGTTGAAGTGATCGTCTTTGAAGCGATTATCGGACAGAAGATCCGGATTGATGCCGACCTTGTTGTCCTTGCCACCGGCATTGTACCCAAACTACCCAAAGATCTGGCGGAATCCTTTGGAGCGACTCTGGATCGGGACGGCTTTTTTGAGGAGGCAGAATCGAAATGGCGACCCGTCGATTCACTTAAAGAAGGAATTTTTGCCTGCGGATTAGCGCATTCTCCCCGCAACATCACGGAATCGATAGCAACAGCCGAAGCTGCGGCCCAGAGAGCCTTAAGGATTCTTTCCTATAAACGGATGCCCGCCGGAAAAGTGGTGGCAGAGGTCCGTCACAGCCTTTGCAGTCTATGTGAGCGGTGTATCGAGGCCTGTCCATATGGTGCTCGCATGATCGATCCGGAGCTGGAAAAAGTTCTGGTCAACGCCGCCATGTGCCAGGGATGCGGATCATGCGCCACTGTTTGCCCGAACAGCGCGTCGACCCTTGCCGGATTTTTAGACCAGCAAATGTTCGACGTCATTGATTCGGCGTTTGAAGGAACGGCTTTTAATTGATGATTGTCGATTTATGGAATCGTTTTTCTTTGGTTATTTTAATAAAATTTATAGAACAGCTACAATCAACAATCATCAATAATAAAGGGGAAGCCATGAACCCAACGGAGATAATAGAAATCGAACAGGTTGTTACAACCGTACCCGAACCTGTCATAGATTCTTTGGCCACAATCCGGGACATGGTAAGTGCCTGCATCCAATGCGGCACCTGCACCGGTTCTTGCCCCAACGCCTTTGCCATGGATTTCACTCCGCGTCAGCTGTGGTATAATGTACTTATGGGGGAAAAGGAGACAATTTTTCACAGCAAGACCTTTTCCCTATGCTCCGTCTGCTATTACTGCACACTGCGATGTCCCCGAGGGCTTCCGCTGACCGAGACGATGAGCGCTCTCAAGCAGATAGCTGTGAAAGAGAACCTGGCGCCCTATAAAAAAAGTATCCGATTTTACCAAAGCTTTATGGAGAGTGTACGCCGCCATGGTCGGGTTAGAGAGATGGAGTTCATGACGCTCTATTTTCTTTCCATGAAAAACCCTTTCATGCCGCTTCAGTTTGCCCCGTTGGGGATGAAACTCATTGGCAAAGGAAAAGTCTCTTTTGAGATTCCTTCAAAAGGAAACGGTGCTTTAGAGTCGATCTTTCGTAAGGTTGAAGAGTTAGAGCAGAATTCATAGAATACCTTTTGCAGTGGCGAAGCCGCGTTTTATAAAATCGTAATACGATTTTATTTTGGAGGGTAAATATGAAGTACCTATATTATCCAGGTTGTTCTCTGGAGGGGACGGCCCTTGAATACAACTGCTCCACCCGGGCATTTATGCAAGAACTGGAAGTAGATCTATTGGAGCTTAAGGACTGGACCTGTTGCGGTGCCAGCGCTGCGGAGGCCACCAGCTATCTCCTTTCTTTGGCTTTACCGGCGTATATCCTGGCCATGGCCGAGGAGATGGACGGGACCAAAGACATTCTTGTTCCGTGCAGTGCGTGCTACCTGAACTTGAAAAAGGTTGAGAAAAAGAGCCGAAAAGACCCGGAGCTTCTTGATAAAATTAACACCATATTAAAAGAAAAAAATCTGCGCTATCACGGTCAGGTGCAGGTCCGGCATCTCCTTGATGTCGTTGCCCGTGATGTAGGTCCTTCAAAGATAGTTTCCCGGATGAAAAGCCCTTTTATCGATTTGAAAATTGCACCCTACTATGGATGCCAGTGTCTTAGGCCTTACCCTATTTTTGATGATCCTGAGGAGCCACGCTCCATGGAACCGCTTATAGAAGCTGTAGGGGCAAAGATTCATCCTTGGAACATGGGGGGAAGATGTTGCGGCGCATCCCACATGACCACCAAGCCCGAGGTGGCTCTGGAGCTTGTCGCTGGAATATTAAAGGCGGCTCGAGGCGCTGACGCTATCGTCACGGTATGTCCGATGTGCCAGATGAACCTGGAGGCGTATCAGAAGAAAATTTCGGGGATGTTTAAAGAAGATATGCACATGACCATACTTTATCTTCCTCAATTTATTGGGCTTGCTATGGGTTTATCGGAACAGGCTTTGCGATTGGATTTGAATCTTTCCATTACCAAGGAATTCAGGGATAAGCTATAACCTGAATCTTGCATGAAAATTGATGAATGATAGACTACCCAGTATTGTAGTTACCGGAGCATCGGGTTTTATCGGAAGACATTTTGTCATCGCTGTATCCGAAAAACTTCGGTTGTTCTGTATTGCACGTCGCAGCCAAAAGGAAGTCGGCATACCGTATCATGACAATATACATTGGCTCCAGGTTGATATAACAAACCGGAAAGATCTGATAGATGTCTTTAATTATATCAAAGATCAAGGCGGTGCTGATTATGTTTTGCATTTGGCCGGGTACTACGACTTCACCCTGAAAGAAAACCCTGCCTATGAGAAGATCAATATAACCGGCACACGATATATTCTTGAGATGTCAAAGCTCTTGGGAATAAAGCGTTTCATTTTTTCCAGTTCAGTGGCAGCATGCAAATTTCCTCCCCACGGTAAGGCATTAACCGAAGAGAGTCCCGCTGATGCTGATTTTCCTTACGCACGAAGCAAAAGAAGCGCGGAAAAAATGATTAGGGAATATTCGGAAGACTTTCCATGCTCAATTGTCCGGCTGGCAGCCGTATACAGTGATTGGTGTGAATATCCTATGTTGTATATGTTGTTAAAGTGCTGGTTGTCCCGAAACAAACTCATGTCAAGAATAGTAACGGGATACGGCGAATCGGCTGTGCCTTATATCCACATTAAGGATATTGTTAAGTTATTTATGAGAATTATTGAAATCAGCGATATCCTACCGCGCCTGGCCATTTACAATGCCAGCCCTCAAGGGAGTGTTTCACATAATGAGCTTTTTGAAGCCGTTACACGATACTATTACGGACATGGTTTTAAACCGTTTCGAGTATCGAAGCTTCTGGCTTATTTGGGTTTAGCTATAATATCATTTTCAGGGCGGCTTAACAGCCAAAAAACATTAGAACAACCTTGGATGGCGGATT
>JAHECI010000149.1:0-1901 GCA_024641825.1 Desulfobacterales bacterium
TCCGCCACCCTTCGCGTCTGGATAAGATCCCGGCCGAAGAACGGTTTTCTTCTCAAAAACTGGTGGCCGACCTCAAAGATCGCGGAAGGAAAGCCTACCATTTCCCGGACACAGATTCGATCATCGATTTTTTGGTCGCAGAAACCAGACCCAATGATGTTGTCCTGGTTATGTCCAACGGCGGTTTTGACAATATCCACGAACGTCTATTGAAATCATTATAATTTCATACGAACATCACCAGACAGGCTCCGTTAAAAGTCCGGTGGGAAGGCTTGAGGACGAGGCTGCAAATCCCACGGACCGATGGTATGAGTTCTGGCCTCCACAATCAAGTTAATCCTGACGACCAAACAATCCCAAGGTCTTTAGCAGCCTTGTCTCGACGGGAAAGCGGGTATCAAGGTGCTTAACGCGGTATTTCGCCACCGGGTAGTATAATTTGGCTAAATTCACGACAAGGGGATGGGTTTTTTTATAGGGTGTGACAAAATGCCCCTTGCCCAGAAACATCAAAGGGAAGTCCAGTCCTTCGATGAGTTTTTTCATTTTCGGGCGGATCCACTGTGATTGCTGGGGGATATTGCGGAAGTTGAAATGAGACCATTCTTCAAGACGCCGGGGTTCATTCAATCCGAGATGGACACAGGTTTCAAAAATCTTTGTCCCTGGGTAGGGTGTAAAAATGTTAAACGTCTTCACCGCTTTTGGGTTCTCATCGGTCAGCCGGACAGCCAGAGCGATGCTGTCAGACAATTCTTCAGGGGTTTCGGTGGGCAACCCCATCATAAACAGGTACACCGGTACGATGGGATAAGACATCAGTTTTTGATTGGCCTTGATAACCTCTTCGACCGATAAATCTTTTTTAATCAAATCCAAAACGCGTTGATTTCCGGACTCAACACCAACTGAGACCCGTTTGGTCCCCGCTTTTACTAATAATTCAAAGAAGTCACGATCCATTTTTAAAATAGTATCGGCACGGATTTGAAGCTTGCTGATGGATATTTTGAGGTCGGAGCGGACAACGGTATCGAGAATTCGATACGCACGATCCATGTCAATAAAGAAGTGATCATCCGTAAACAGGAAGCCGCGCATCCCATAGTCTTTGATAAGTCGTTTCATATGGTCAATGACGGTACCCGGTGACATCGCTCTCCATCTTCTTTTATGCATCACCGGGTCCCAGCAGAAACTGCAGCGGTAGGTGCAACCGCGACTGGAGTTGAAACTGATATGGTCTCTCCCGAAAAGGCGCCGTTTGTAGTGGTTCATGTCGATGAGATGATAGGACAGAGGCGGTTGCTCATCCAGATTGACAAAGGGACGTGTTTCGGTTCGATGGATGCCTTCATTGTCCTTGAAGCAGATCCCCTTGACATCCACAAGAGGTGTTCCTGACTCCAGGGCTTTAACGAGTGCCTCAAATGTAGCTTCACCTTCTCCAACGACAACGATGTCACAATAAGGGCTCTCAAGCGTCTGTTCCGGCAGTAAACTGGCGTGAATACCTCCCCAGACAATGGGTAAGTCGGGAAATATTTTCCTTACGACCTTGCAGCCCTCCAATGCGTGCAGTATCTGTGGCCCGGTCATGGTGGTCACACCAAAGCAGATCGGCTTTTCCGTGAACGCATCACGCAACTCTCTTTTCCAGTTCGGGTTGTCAAATTCATCAATGATTTTTATGTGATAACCCTGTCTGTCCAAAGGCGTTGCCGTGCACAACAGGCTTAAAGGTAGTTCTACTCGCCGTTGTGCCTGCCAACCGCTTCGGGGTGCGGGATTGAAGAGGACTATATCGACTTTTTTATTCGTGGTATTCATTTATTCCTTAATTTTGTTTGGCGCCATCAGGGTTCTATTGAACTCCATTTTCCCCCGCTCGCTCCAAT
>JAHECI010000149.1:1911-7408 GCA_024641825.1 Desulfobacterales bacterium
TCCAATAAATAGTACAAATTAATTTGAATTAAAACTCCATGAGACATTATTTCTCATGCCAACAACCTTTTAAAGTAGAACGGTGCCAGAGGCGCCACCAGTGGGCCGGGTACATACCCACGACGATACAGCTCCAGCGAAATACCGAATAATCGGGACCGCAGATCGGGCCGGGCGGCATTGCGCTGTACGCGATCAAATCGTTGCAAAGCAAGTGGTTCAGCAATTGCCCGGGGAGTCACGTTTTGCCGTTTCGCTTCTTCCAACAGCCGGTCGATCCGGGGGCCGAAGTAACGTTCGATAAATGTTTTTATCCGCGCATTATTTATGGATGCGAACGCCATTGTGCCGCCCAAAACGCCGCCACAGTTGGTCACGAAATCGGGCAGGCACAATACTCCCCGTTGGAGCAGAATTTGTTCAGCTTCCGGGGTCACCGGATTGTTGGCCCCGGCACAGATAACTTGAGCGGCAATACGGCCGGCGTTGCCCGAGTGAATCCGATGGTGTCGGGCACAGGGACAGAGCATATCCACCGGCAGTTCGAGTAAGGTACCCGGATGGATCCGGTCAGCGTTTTCGTAAAGCTCCACAACCGAACTTCCTGCTTCCGTCGCCAGTTGTGACAGCCGTTTGATGTCGAGCCCCTTTGAATTAAAAATCGCCCCTTTTGAGGTGGAAACGGCGACGACACGGGCATTTGCTTCGACCATCAGCTTTGCCAACCCACGCCCGACGTTCCCAAAGCCCTCAATTGCCACACGGCATCCCGAAAGTTTGCTGTTTAAATGACCCATCGCCTGTACGGCACTGCTAAAGACGGTCAAAGCCGTAAAGTACCCCGACTGCGTGTCCCGCAACTGGCGTCGCTTAACCTGCACACCGACGTTTTGGAGCATAAAACGGATATCTTCATTTTCAGTGCCCATATCCGTGCCAGGAACAAAGAGGCGGTTTTGAAGTAGCGGCGCAATTGCCCGTCCAAACGCGGCCAAACGTTGCCGGCGTTCGGCCTGGGGTGCCTCGGGGTCTCCCAGGATACCGGCTTTGCCCCCCCCTTGGGGCAAGCCCAGGAATCCGTATTTAAGCGTCATTGCCCGAGCCAGATCGCTCATCTCTGTTTCGTCGATGACCGGCAGCATCCGCAGTCCGCCGCAGGAGCTCCCCGCCACCAAAGAATCGATAGCCACATAACCCGTCACCTTGCCGTTTTGGGTCACGGTAATCAGCAGTTGCGGATTATCTCCTTTCAGGTGCATTTCCATAATTTTTTCTTATTTAATCGCCTCAAAAGCCGCGGGTCCGCTTCAAAGGTTTTTTGTTACGTTCCAACAAACAGTTTGGTGAGAATTCGGTTTTTTAAAGCGGATGTTTCGGAAATTCCTGATTTTTACTAAGATGGCAAGTCGCAGCATATGGATGCCTTTCCGTTCCAGTGATAATTGAGACTCAGGTAACAATTTCGATACGAATTGTCAATCGCTTGTTTTTCAGAAAGTTGCATAGTTATGGCTTCCCCGCTCTCCCGGGGCAGGTTCCGACCGGATAGTCGGAATCCATAAGATAGTCGTCGGCAGTGGGTGCCGGCACTGGTTATATGTCGGAAACAGATCGGCTGACAGGGCATTTGCAAGGGGCCTGGCAATCCTTATATCCGAAAGACCCAAGTGTTTAAAGATTTTTTTACGGTCGTCAAAACATGAATTCCCTTGACTCGAACATGAACCCTCTGCGATATCTGTGTTAAGTTTGAACGCGTGATGCCGCCAAGCGCTATTTTGACCATCACGTGCCCAATGGGAAGTTTTCGACACGAAAAAGGGTTATGAAAGCCATTTTAAAACAACATATCAAATCCATTCTTGGAAGGTTTGGATTCGAAATTCAAAAAAAACAAACGTCGCCGCTAGTTCGTCGCATGTTCAACATCAGGACATCCATGGAACAGGTTCTCGACCATTTTGTAGAGATGGATTTTTCTCCGGCGACCGTCTTTGATGTGGGAGTGGCTGAAGGTACTCCCGCCCTATACACCAGGTTTCCTGATGCAACACATATTTTAATAGAACCCTTGGAAGAGTTTGAACCCAGCTTGAAAGAAATTTGCAGCCGTTACAACGCAGAATATGTTTTGGCGGCGGCCGGTGATCGTCCGGGTATGATGGAAATCGGTGTAAGTGACAACCTTATCGCCTCATCACTCTTAAGTTCCTACGGTGAAAAAAGGAAGATTCCGGTTGTCACGCTTGATAACATTTGTAAAGAGCGCCCTTTGAATGGGCCTTATGTCGTGAAAGCAGATGTACAAGGCGCAGAACTTCATGTTCTAGATGGCGCAAACGCCGTTTTGAAAGATACTGAATTGGTCATTCTTGAGGTTTCTTTTTTCAACGTTTCAGGGGCACACCCCGATTTTTTTGATGTCATAGATTACATGATGAAACGAGGATTTGTTGTTTATGAGATTTTTGGCGGTCATAATCGTCCATTGGACGGTGCAAGAGCACAAGCAGACATTGCATTTGTTAAAAAAGAAGGGCAATTCAGAACATCTCATGCTTGGGGCACGCCCGAACAAATAGCGGAATTTCACCGCTTAACCATGATAAAGGATAAATCAAGGGAAATGTAGTAATCTTGATTCTTTTTTACAAGTGAATGTAAACGGAAAAGTCCGTTATTACTAGAAGGGTTGGTTAGAAGGCAATAAAATATGGTGATTGACCGGGTAGGGTCTTTTTATCCTTTGTCAACCCAGCCAGGACGGAACAGCTCGAAGGCCTCTGGATTTACCTGATGCTCCGGAGAAATGTGAGAAAATATAATATCCGGATCTCCAACAATCGGCTGGTTCGAGGCGATCATTATCCCCGTTCGCTTCTCCACAAGATCAGACACGTCTTTGAGTTTGTCCAATATGATACCCGTCTCGATTCCCTTGAGGTGAAAGATCATCGCCAGTTGTTCCAATGCGGCATTTCCGGCTCTGTCTCCGATACCGTTTATGGTAGCATCGATGCAGACCGCACCGGCGTATACTGCGAGCAGTGAATTGGCCGTTGCCAAACCGATGTCATTGTGGCAGTGGTAAAGAATCGACGCGTTGGAAGCTTCCTTTACTTTCTTTACCAGGGCGAAGGTCTCCAGGGGATCGAGCTTGCCGATGCTATCATAAAGGATTATTCTCAAAGCGCCCGCTTTGGATGCCTCCCGACTTATTTTTAATACAAATTCCTCATCAGCATCTGAACAGTTGGCCAACCCTGCATTCCCTTTTATTCCCATCTTTTCGGCGAGTTCAAGGGCATTTAAAAGATCTCTTATTTTATCGTCAGGGGCATAAGGCTTCCGTTTTTCGGTAACGGGCATGATAAAATCGATCTCGTCGGAAACATCACCGACAACAGACACTTCTTCTTCCAGTCGCGGGCTGAAAGCATACACAGCACCGTGAACCGTGATGTCTCCATTATGGTCATTTTGGAGGTCTTTGGCCAGGCGGAGTGCGTCCGTATTGATTCGGGCGGGATGAACGATGTCGAACGTTCTTATCCCCATATCAAAAATACGTTCTGCTATCTCCAGTTTTTCAGCGGCGGTTAATCGGTCTTCCATCCCCGGCATGTCCAATCCTTCCCGCAGGGATGAATCTCTGATGATGACTCGCTTTGGAATTCGAATGTCCAACATTATTCTTTCCCCATGAACGTGTCTGCCAATTTATTCAGATCATTTTCGGACTCGATAACCATAAACGGCTTTGGTGGCGTCGTATGCTTTCTCGCACCATCGGTCATACAGACCAGTGCTGACCCCTCGTTTATGACCCCATGGTCTATGGCTTTCATGACACCGGCCAGGCACATGAGTCCGCTCCTCCATAATATTTTGCCCTTCCTGGCCGTGTGTCGGATACCCTTTTCCCCAAGGCGGTCCAAAACTTTCTTGGAAATATACCGTTCGAATTCCCCCTGATTTATGGTAACCAGAGACCCGTTGGTATCTTTCAGCAATCCGGCCACAGCTCGATAGGTGCCAAACGATGCGTTCGGATTCCGGTCGAACAAGGTCGGGACGATTAACGGAGACGCATCGACCACTTTTTTCCCCGTCCATCTCCGGAACATGTAACAATTGGCCTCCTGCTGAACCCCGAGAAATGCCGGCACCCGTTTTCCGATTCCAGCGCCGTAACAGTTCAATATGGTCTTGAATGTACCCAGCGGACCGAAACCGGCGCTAATGGTCTGTGCGATGGTTACAAAATCGATGTCGTGGGTCGAGATGAATTCGGATATATAAAGGCCCCTGAACCCAAATGCCTCGGATCGCCAACTCGGTTTCGGGATTAAAGGGTCGTATCCCAGACCGTTTTTAACCTTCCGTCTAAAGGCCAATATGATCTCCCGGAGCCTTTGAGATTCCCTGACGCCGATCAATAATGCGCCCTTTTTCCTGAACACGGCGCCGTCCAAAAGATTAACGTTCTCAACCGGATTGAAACTATACGCTTCAATCCCCGCATTCTGGGCATAGGCTGCCAAGGCGGTTCCCAGGTTGCCCCCTGAAGAAAAGATCACTTTTTTGCGATGGGATTTTTTTACATGCGCTATTGTCACAGATGCCAGCAGCGCTTCAAATGTATTCGTCTCCGTGAGCGTTGTCTCGTCCAGAATATAAATGGGAATGCCCTTGTAAGGCATCAGGCGGAAGATTCTTTCACCTTCTCTTATGTGAACTCGCAGAAGATCCTGCTCGGTCAAACGAGACAATCCGCTCGGGTGATAGCGGAGAATAACACTGTCCTCGGGCCGATACTTTTCATCAACAATGTTCCGAATATCAGTATTTTTCATGGTGGATCAGGTCCTCCAGCTTCCTTAGCTTCTTAACGGCCGGCTTTTCCGCCGGATACCCCACAGGGATAATACAAACAGGGTTGACGGTCCCGGGTATGCCCAGAATCCGTCTTGCCTCGAGTATCTGCTCCGGTCGTTGCAGATTGAACGCGGTTAACATCGTAGCGCCGAGGCCAAGGGACGTCACAGCCAGGAGTAGATATGTAGCGGCGATTACCCCATTTTCCAACCACCGGTCATAAGATCTCTCCCTGTCACAACATACGACTAAAATCGCCGGTGCCTTTTTTATAAAATCCGCCCGGTACTCTTTCTTCAGATTAGGGCACCATTGGTTCTTGAACGACACCAATCTCTCCTTTGTTTCTTCCTCTGTCACGACAATCACTTCCCAGGGCTGACCGTTTAAAGAAGAGGGCGCATACCGGATAATATCTATGAGTGTGTCAAGAATTTTTTTAGGAATTTGCTTGTCAGAAAACATCCGTACGGATCGTCTCGATTTGACGACTTCAAAGAAGTCTTTTGAATAATCTTTGTTCATTTATAGCTCCCGGTGAAAATTCAAACGGTTTTGTCTTCTCCGACGCATCGGCATCCAAAATTTGAAGTTGTTTTGAGTGAGTGTTTAGCAGGTT